>JAHJUF010000059.1 GCA_018829095.1 Pseudomonadota bacterium
AGTCCACCTTCTCGAACTGGATCATGTCGTGAAGCGCGTCGTACAGGGGCCGGCGGTACGGGTTCACCTTCTCGGCCAGATCCCCCGGGAGGAACCCCAGGGCCTCGCCGGCCTCCACCGCCGGCCGGGTGAGGACCAAGCGGTTCACCTGGCCCTTGGCAAGGGCGGCCACGGCCATGGCCATGGCGAGGTAGGTCTTGCCCGTTCCCGCCGGGCCGATGCCGAACACGATGTCGTGGTGGCGTATGGCCTCGATGTACGCCTTCTGGGCCGGGCTCTTGGGCGCTATGGGCTTCTTCCTGGACGTCAGGAAAATCGTGTCCAGGAAGATGTCCTTCAGGTTGGCCCGGTGGTCCGCCGAAAGGATGCGCACCGCCTGGTCCACATCCGTCTCGTAGAGGGGAAATCCCTGCCGGGCCAGGCCGTAAAGCTGGCTGAGAAGGTTTTCGGCCAAGTCCACGTTGATGGGGTCGCCCCGGAGGGTCACTTCAGTGCCCCGGGCGTGGATCCGGACGTCGGCCATCTCCTGGATGCGCAAAAGGTGACGGTTGTGCTCGCCAAAAAGCTGGCGCGCCGTGTCGTGCTCCTCGAAGTTCAACACCCGCTCCTTATCCCCGGCGGGCGCGGCTCGGTTTTCCTGGGTCATGTTCCTGGCTTTTCAGGTCCGGAGCCCGGGCGTGGAAAAGGGTTTTCCGCTCGGGCCATATGCCGGATTGGGTTCATTTATTGAAATGATAACACCGGGAAAGGGTGAATGCAAACGGCAAATAGCGCCATCTTTTTGTTTTCATTTCAAATAGTTGCAATATTTATGGCCCCGGTTTCGCGCCCGGGGCGGATGGACGGGCTTTTTCCGACGCCCATTTGATTTGCAGGAGGTTTTCGGTTACATAGGAGATTAGCTGGTGAAAAGCCGGTCCGTTGACCTTCCTGACGCAAAACAAAAAAGGGGGATGGGATGAACCTGCTGGATGTCATCCTGGTGGCGATTCTTGCCTATGCAGTGGTTCGCGGCACCTTCCGTGGGATCATCAAGGAGGTGGCCAGTCTGGCCGGCGTGTTCGTGGGATTCTACGTGGGGTACAGTCACTACACCGTAGTGGCCGGCTCCATCCGGAAATACTTCACCACGGACCAGTGGCCCAACCTCATCGGTTTTTTCATAATGTTCATCCTGGCCTACCTGGCGGTGAGCTTTGCGGGCGTGGCCATCCGGTACATCCTGCGTATCGCCCACCTGGGCCTGGTGGACCGCATCCTGGGAGGCATTTTCGGGTTCGCCAAGGGCCTGCTCATCGCCATGGTGGTGGTGTACGCCCTGACCGCCTTTCTCCCCAAGCAGGACGACAACATCCTGAAGAAATCCCTCCTGGCGCCCCACACCACCAGCATCACCCAGACCATGAACAAGTACGTCACCCAGGACATGCGCACGGAATTCTACCACCATATCGAGGACCTGAAACGCAAGTGGGCCGAGGAAGCCAACAAGTAGCCCACAAACCGTCCTCTGATCATTGCCCCCCCTTTCCCCCGTTTTCCGGAGGCGAAAGGGGGGTGTTTTTTCCGGGAGAGTCCGTGGCTCCCCGTTTGGAAAAAGGAGTTTCCCTTGGCCCACGAACAGGTAATGGAGGAAAAGGACCCCCTGCGGGCCCTGGAGGCCCTGGTGGAGGCCCTTCGGGGGGATAACGGCTGCCCCTGGGACCGGAAGCAGACCCCGGAAAGCATGCGGGTCTACGTGGTGGAGGAGGCCTTTGAACTGGCCGAGGCCCTGGCGCTGGGCACGGAGGCCGAGGTGGCCAAGGAGATGGGGGACGTGCTCTTCCAGGTCTTTTTCCTGGCCCGCATCTTCCAGGAGCGGGGCCTCTTCGACATCCGGGGCGTGGCTGCCCTGTGCGTGGAAAAGATGATCAGCCGCCACCCCCACGTGTTTGGCGGGGACCGGGCCGACACGGCCGAGGAGGTGCGCCAACGGTGGCACGAGTTCAAGAAGAAGGAGACAACGGGAAAACCGCCCGGGGTCCTGGAATCCATCCCCCGGGGCCTGCCGTCCCTCATGCGGGCCTACCGGGTGTGGGAACGGGCCAAGAGGACCGGGTTCGTTTCCCCCTCGGGCCGCCCCCTGGCCGAGGAAACCGGGGACCGGTTCCGGGAGCTTTCCGGGGCCCGGGAGTCCGGGGACCCGGCCCGGGTGGAGGAGGCCCTGGGCGCCTTCCTCTTTACCCTGGCCGGGGCGGCCTGGGAGATGGGGGCCCACCCGGACACGGCCCTGTCCCGGGCGGTGGACGGTTTCGCCGGGCGCTTTGCCCGCATGGAGGAGGCCGCCGGCAGCCTGGACGGCCTCTCCCCCGAAGAAATCCGGGAACGGTTCATCCAGGCCGGGGAAGAAGAGAAGGAATAGAGATTTCTCCGGAGCCTCCGGCCTTTCCCCGGTTTTCCCGGCCAAGGGTTGCGGCGGGTTCCGCTTTCCTTTATGAAGGATTTCAGCCGCCTCCCGTTTCCGGGCGGTTCGTTATTTCATGCAAAGGAGTTGTCCTGTGATCGCCATCCTGGACTACGACGCCGGAAACCTCACCAGCGTGGAGCGCGCCGTGCGCCACCTTGGGTTTCCCTGCGCCGTGACCTCGGAGCTTTCCGCCATTGCGGCTGCGGACCGGATCATTTTCCCGGGCGTGGGCGCGGCGGGTTCGGCCATGGAGAGCCTGAAACGGCGGGGCCTGGACAAGGCCCTGGCCCTGGCTGTGGACCAGGGCAAGCCGGTGCTGGGCATCTGCCTGGGCACCCAGATCATCCTCACCCAGAGCGAGGAGAACCACACCCGATGCCTGGGCCTGGTGTCCGGCCGGGTTTTCGCCTTTCCCCCGGACATGAAGGAGGACGGCGAGCGCCTGAAGGTGCCCCACATGGGCTGGAACAACGTGGAGATCCTTGCGGACCACCCGGTGCTCGCGGACATCCGTCCCGAGCACCAGTTCTACTTTGTGCACTCGTACTACCCCCAGCCGGAAAACGAGGCCGAAATCCTGGGCCGCACCCGCTATGGCCTGTCCTTCCCCTCGGTCATCGGAAGGAAAAACCTCGTGGCCACCCAGTTCCACCCGGAAAAGAGCGGCCCCCCCGGCCTGGCGCTCCTCAGGAATTTTTGCCTCTGGAATCCCTGATTGTCAAAGGGCGGACTCTCCCCCGGGCAAGGGTGGAGGGTTCGCCCTGTTTTTCCGTCAGCCCCCCGCCCCCAACTCCTGGTCCAAACCGCTGTCCGATGCCGCTTTGGTTTCGCTCCGCTCCCTTCCCGATTCCCACCCCTTCGCGCGGGGAAAGGCCTACCGTCATTCCGGCGAAGGCCGGAATCCAGTCTGATCCGTCGGATAGAGCCTCGCCTGTTTTGGATAGGGAAGGGATTGGAGCCCCCCGACAAGGGCCTTCGGTCCATTTTCCTGGATTCCGGTCTGCGCCGGAATGACGTCCCGGGGCGACGGGCTCACCAACCCGAAAGGATCATACTTCTTACTTCTGCAATGGTTTTTTAGGCGGTGGGCCGATTGCCCAGGAAAAACCCGTGGACCAGGATGTTCCGGGCCAGTTTGGCGGCGGTGTATTCGGACAGAGAAGAGCCGGGGATCGGGGCGAGCTCGGTGATGTCGGCGGCCACGAGACGGCGTTTTTGGCCCAGGACCCGGATGAGTTCCGAGACCTGGCGGAAGGAGAGGCCCCCGGGCTCCGGGGTTCCCGTGCCGGGGATCACCGAGGGGTCCAGGCCGTCCACGTCCAGAGTGAGGTAAACGGTTTCCGGCAGCCGGCCCACAGCCTCGTGGATCCAGGAGTCGTCCCCGGGGCGGATCTCGTGGGCCCAGAACGGGGAGAGGCCCAGGTTCTTCAGGACCGGGCGCTCATCCGAGGCGAACGCCCGGATGCCCACCTGCACGGCGGGCAGTCCCAGATCCCCGGCCAGGCGGCGCATGACGCAGCCGTGGTTGTATGTGCTGCCGTTCCATCTGTCCCGGAGGTCCAGGTGGGCGTCCACCTGGAGGACCCCCAGGCCGGGGAAGCGCCTGGCCGCGGCCTGGACCAGGCCGATGGTGATGGCGTGGTCGCCCCCCAGGGCCAGGAAGGGTTTCCCCCGGTCCAGGACAGCCCCTGCGGCCTCGGCTATGGCCGGGATGGCGGTCTTGGGGTCCGACCCCACGAACAGGGGGTCCTCGGTGTACACCCCGGCGTCGGCCCAGGCGAAACCCGAGACCTCGTCCGTGTCCTCCAACTGGGTGGATGCGTTCAGGATGTACAGGGGGCCCCGGTGGCTGCCGCCCCCAAAGGAGGGGCCGGACTCGTAGGGCACGGGAAGCACGACAACGGCCGCCAGGTCCGGGCTTTGGGCCTGGACCTGCCAGCCGCCGAAAGGAACGAACAGGGGGGTGCTGCTCACAGCACGAACATCGCCGTGGCGATGACCGTGGTCCAGAGGTTGCCCTCAGCCCCGAGGCAGGCCTGGGCGATGTGCTCGGACTCGACGATCTTGCCGCTCATGCGGTAGACTTCCCGGCGTTCGTCATAGTCTTTTTCCGCGTCGAACTCGATACCCAGGGTGGTGGCCAGCATGGAGGCCGCCAGATCCTCGGCGTACTCCCCGGCTTCCAGCTCCGTCTGCCCGAATCCGTGGTGTTCCGAGAGATACCCGTACCGGCCCGGTTCGGACGGCCGCGCCAGACCGATGCTGGCCACCACGCGTCTTCCGGGCTCCTTGCTCTGCTCCCGGGCCATGACGCAGAAGGTGATCTCCCCGGCCTCCAGGTGCGTGAGCCCCTCGTTGATGTCCAGGATCTTGCAGTCCGCCGGGAAGATGGACGATACGGTGACCAGGTTCAGGTGGGCGATGCCCGCATCCCTGAGCGCCAGCTCGAAGGACGCCAGTTTTTCCTTGTGCACCCCTAGCCCCTTGGTGAAAAACATATACCGTGGTACCAGCATCCGGTTTTCCTCCTTTCCCGCCGCGATTGCGGGGCACGGAGCCCCGCGAGCGAAAAAAAGGATTAGTACCGGCAGGAGGCGGATTTTGTCAAACGAAAACAAGGGGCGAACCGCCGCGCGGGAGCCGGGGAGTCCCGGCGCGGGCGGGGGTGAGGCGTTTGTGAGGATCGGGCTGGATCTTTCCCGGCACTGCGTGGAAACCGAGGCCAGGCGTTTGTATGAAAAGGCCCTTCGCCAGGCCCTGGCCCCGGACGGGCTGGAAGCCTGGCTGGAGGCCCGGGTGGAAGCCCTGGCGGACTTTTTGGAGCACGCGGACCACCGGGCCCTCCGGGCCTCGGACCCGGTGCTGTCCGGGGCGGCCGGGGGGAAAGCCGTGCTTGTGGTCCACGGCCCGGGTTCATTTTCCCTGGAGATGGGGGACCGAACCCTGGCCGTTCCCCTGGGCTGACCCGGATTCAGCAGGCTGTTTTTCAACAGGCTGTTAGAGCACCACGGGGAGCCGGCGGCCCAGGCAGATTCGTTCTCGCGTCAGCACCGTGTCCCAGGCCAGGACTTCCACTCCGGCCTCGGCGGCCCGGCGCAGGCCTTCGCCCCAGGCCGGGTCTATGGTGTCGGCGGGGGAAAACCGCATGGCGTCCATACGCTGGATGATGAACAGGATCACGGCCCGGCAGCCTTCGTCCAGGGCGGCGGCAAGCTCCCGGGCGTGGCGCAGGCCCCGGGCTGTCACCGCATCCGGAAACAGGGCGGTTGCGCCATCCACCAGGGTGCAGCTCTTCACCTCCACCAGGCAGGTCCGGCGGCCCGGGGAGGAGAGTTCCAGGTCCACCCGGCTGGACCGGCCCATGGGGCGTTCCGTGGCCAGGTCCCGGTAGCCCGCCAGGGGCCCGATGGCCCCGGCTTCAATGGCCCGGGCGGCCAGGCGGTTGGGCACCAGGGCGTTGACCCCCACCAGGGAGGAAGGCATTTCGATCATCTCCCAGGTGTATTTGAGCTTGCGGTGGGGCTGGTCGTGGACCGAGAGGTACACCGGCCGTCCGGGGTCTGCGCAGCCGGTCATGCGCCCGGGGTTGGGGCAGTGGGCCCGGACCTGGGTGCCGTCTTCAAGCTCCACGTCCGCGATGAAACGCTTGTAGCGCCGCACCAGGGTTCCGGCCAGAAGGAGCGGCCAGCCCAGACAGACGGGCGGGGGCTGTGCTTGTGGCTGTAGCGATGGTTGTGGCAAAAATTCTTTCATGACGCCGTATCCCTGGGGACGTTCGTGCGCCCGGACGGGGTTATACGGCCCCGGGGGAACGGGGGCAAGAGGCGTTGTGCCTCAACCCCTTTCCGGAGGAGCGGCAGACTCCTCCCTTTCTAAAAAGGTGACCGGGGGGGGATTCGTCGCAAGGGCTGGGCGGATGGATAAATGGCTCAGGGTCAGGGCGGGCCTGTTTCCGGCATCATCATCCAGACAGCCGGAACGAATCCCCCCAACCCCCCTTTGAAAAGGGGGGGCTTTTTCGTGCTCTGGATAAGGGGGGCGTGGCGGAGGAAACCTGGTCCGGCAGGCTCCTATCTATCGGCGTAATCCGCATAATCTGCTGATTTTTCGATTTTTTATCCCGGGCCTTGCATCCGGAACAGGCGGAAGGGTTTTTCCATGGAGGATGAAAACAGGCTGCTCGCCCCGGAGCGGGCGATTTTTCTGATGGAGGATTTTTCCCGGGGGTTCATCCGGTACGTGGGCATCGAGGCCCAAGAGGCGCGCTGGGGGGCGTTTGTGAGCGGGCTTTCGGTCCGGCCGGAGCACCGGCAGCAGGACGGGTTCATCCACGCCGGGGTCCTGGCTGCCATGGCGGACCACACAGCGGGTTACGCGGCCTTCACCGCCGTTTCGTCCGGTATCCAGATCCTCACCATCGAATTCAAGGTCAACTTCCTGCGCCCGGCGGCCGGCCAGGGCCTGATCTGCAGGTCCCGGGTCATCCGCCACGGCCGGAGGGTCATGATCGGCGAGTCGGACGTGTTCGACCTGGGCGAAAGCGGCGAACGCCACGCGGCCCGGGCCCTGGTGACCCTCATGCCCGTGCCCGTGGAGGACCTGGCGGGGCGGGGCTGAGGGGGGCGGCTCCGATGAACAGGCCCGCCGGCGGCCCGGAGCGAAAAAACCGGTTGCGCGCGCCCGGACCGGCTGATACCTTGCTGATTTGCGGACATCTGGCCAACCCACCGTCCATGGACCCTTTAATTGGAGCACCGCGATGCCTCGCCCCAGAGGCACGGTTGCGGAGTCCGGCCCGAAGGACCACCCGAACCCCATGAAAACCCTTGCTTTCTTTCTTGTGCTTCTTCTCGGCACTCCCTCGTTCGCCTACGATTTCAAGGACGCCTTCCGGGACATCGCCCCGGAAGACAAGGGCGTGGCGGCTGCCTACAAGTTCGTGCGCTACCTCCACAAGCTCACCAGCGAAAGTCAGACGGACAAACAGGCGGAGAAATTCTTCGGCGCCATCGCGGAGGGAATCAAGGAGTTCGACTTCCGCAAGATCTACAGGAGCGACTTCCTCGCCGACTGGGGCGACGATTACCGGGGCATCCGGTTCGCCGGGATCTCCCAGCCGGGGGTCTACGACTTCCGCCTGGTCCCCAAGGACACGGACCCTCTGGCCATCCAGGGCTTCGGGAGCTTTTACCTCGATTTCGCCCTGAAGAAGAACGACCAGTCCCCCTTCGGGGGGCGTTCGTACGTGAGCTACCTGGAGTCCTGGGCCGCCACCGAGGACCTTTCCCACAAGAACATCCTGGCCCTGCTGGAGAGTTGCCTGAAGGTCCTGGACACGGCCAACCTGGGGGAACTGGAGGCCCGGTTCAACAATCGCGGCGGGGCCAATGGCCAGGACAAGCCCTTTGACGTCATCGACGTCTTCCGCCGCGACTTCCCGGAGTTCTCCAAGTACCAGGACCCCTACTTCGACTGGACCTCCAAGGCTGAGGTCCTGGTCTGCGATCTTACTCCCTACACGCAGTTCGAAATGAACTGGGCCCTGAAGATGGACGGCATTTCCGCCCATTATCCCAACGTCGCCAGGTACCTCACCGGCCTGAAGGACTTTGCCCAGGTCCAGACCATCCTCCGCAACCAACAGGGCCACCGGCTCCTGGAACTGGTCATGGACACCCAACTCCGGTTCTTCACCCTGCGGTGCTGGACCCGGGACGGCAAGGTGGTCCCGGTCACGGATACGGGAAAGCCCGTGTTTGCCGAGGAGTTCTCCCTGACCGGGATGTCCGGGATGATCTGGTCCTCCTCCACGTCCATGCGGAACAACATCTACGGCTTGAAGTTCGGCACCGAGGATATCCGGGTGAATGGCGCCTATGCGGATGAGCCGGACCGGGCGCGCTTCGCGGTGAAAGTGGAGCAGGTGGGGGAGACCAGGATCTGGGGGCTCGCCTATTACATCATCCCCAAATGGGTCATCGACATCTTCATCCCCGGAGACTTGAACGATCTCGTCGAGGAATTCTCCACCGTCCTGGAGCAGGCCGATAGCGGGAAGGGGTCCATGCTGGTCCTGGACTGGGACCGGACCAATCCCTCGGACCAGCGCATGCATTACAAGGCCACCACGGAAATCGCGGACAACTTTTTCCTGCGGTTCGGTTTCGATGTGCTCCGGGAGCGGTTCCGCATGAGCAACTCCACGGGGGCCGAGCTTCAGGCCCTGATAAACCTGTCCCTTTCCGCCTTCATGGACGACCTGGAGGCCATGGAGAGGGAAAACGACGCGCCGGTGCCGGCGTCCACGGGCGAGGAACCCGTGAAGGCCAACCCCTACGCGCCTCCCGTTCCGGGGGCAAGCCGCGGATGATGAGAGACGAACTGCCGGACAAAGCCCTGGTGGACCGGCACAAACCCGTGCCGCCCTTCTTTTTGGCCGCCGAGGACCTGCTGGAGAACAAGGGCAACCCCGAGATCTTCATCAAACGCATCTGGTGCACGGACGAAAAGGTTCCCAACCGGGGGGCCGTGGTCATGGCCCCGGGGCTGGCCACCAACGCCAACATCTTCCGCATGGACGAGCGGGGCGACATCCTGGATCTGACCCACGACCGCTCCTTTGCCAACCTCCTGGCCAGCCAGGGATTCACGGTGTACCTGTACCACCCCTCCTACACGGAGAGGGTCCACAACCGCTACGTCTGCCCCTACATGCCCGAGAGCGTGCACTACTGCGGCACGTACCAGGCCCCCAAGCATCTCAGCTTCGACAACATGGTGAACGACGAAATCCTCCGGGTGGTGCACTATGTCACCGAGGTGTGGGGGGAAAAGGAAATCTCCTGGGTGGGTTACAGCCTGGGGGGTATGCTCATGTACGCCTACCTTTCCCTCCATCCGGACCGGCGGGTGAAGAATGTGGTCACCATCGGAACACCCATCACCTTGAACCAGATCTTCATACGGGCGGTTCCCCTCTTGAACTGGATTTCCCGGGAGATGGGCTTCGAGGAGTCGGACCCCGTGGGGGGCGTGTCCTCCCGGTTCGTGCCCCTGTCCCGGGCCATCGGCCTCATCCCGGGCCGTGTGCTGCGCTTCAACCCCATAACCGCGTTTCTGGCCAACCCCTGGAACCTGGACGACCGGGTGACCAAACAGATCCTTTCCAAGGTGGTGGAGACCATCCCGCCGGGCCTGGCCAAATCGTTTTCCAAAATGATCGTCCGGGGCCTGGACTGCAAGATGTTTTCCCCCAACATGGTCCGGGAGATGAACGAGAAGAAGAAGGAGAAGACCAACTTCCTGTTCTTTTTCGGCCAGTACGACCTTCTGGCCCCGCCGGACACGGTGATCCTTGCCCACGAGATCATCAGCCCCCAGATCCCGGACAACCTGATAGGGGTCCCCCGGGCCGGCCACGTGGACATCATGGTGGGCAAGAACGCCCGGGAGGATGTCTGGCTCCCCACCCTGTCCTGGCTGAAGGAAAAAGCCACCCCCCAGTCCGCCCCCCGGCAGAGCAATCGGCCCGGGCGGCTCGTTCCCATCGACTGACCCGCCTGTTCCCCTGGCTTTTCCGGCTCCCCTGATTCCCCCAAAAAAACCTTGACAGGCCCCCTGTCCGGGTTGCATAGGTGATTTCTCCAGCGTTTGATGGAAACGATACATTGGAACCCCGTACTGGAGAAATCCCACGCTCACCGCACTGGAAAAAGCCCGCAAGGCCCCGGATTCCATGAAGGGCCGCATCCTGGAAGCGGCCCGGAGAATCTTCGGTGAATACGGATTCCACGGCACCACCACCCGGATGATCGCCCAGGAGGTGGGAATCGACATTTCCACGCTCTACTACCACTGGGGGGAGAAGCGCGACCTCTACGAGGCCGTGGTCCTGGACATCTACGAGGACCTGAGGCGCAAGCTCATCGACGTGGAGCGCCTCGTCCACGGCAAGCCGCTCACCCACCGCATGGATTTAGCCATCGACGAGATGACGGACTATCTCTTCGAGAACCCCGAGATCTCCAACCTCATCCTCTTCCGCTACTTCGCCAAGACCCGCCACGCATCGCCGTTGGACTTCCGCGTTCCGGAGTTCATGGGCAACATCGCCCATTCCATGGGGCTGGTGGCCGACAAGAAGCAGATGCCCCCCGATGCGCGCATGAAGATGCTGGCGGTGATGAACGCCATCCACAACTTCGTGTCCGGCCAGCATTTTTTCCTGGCCATGCTCGATATGGACCGGGAGGAGTACCTGGCCCGGGTCAAGGAGACCTTGAAATTCGTGCTCATACCCGCCTTCACCCGCGACCACGCCGCCGGGCCGGTTGCGAGTGGGCAAAAAGAGGATTGACGGAATAACAGGCCCATTACCCCAGGCACGCCGGGCGTGCCCTCTGGCAGAAGAACCAAGGCAAAGGAGGATCCGGACGATGGC
>JAHJUF010000060.1 GCA_018829095.1 Pseudomonadota bacterium
AAACGTCCGGGGGCACCAGGAATCCCGTGGCCGATACATGCGGGGCTTCCAGGGAAAGGGGGATGAGGCCCTTGGCCAGGTCAGCCCCCAGGACCTCCCGCACCCGGTCAGCCGGGGTTGCCGCCGGGGGCCAGAGGAACAGGCTTTTGCCGTTGTGGGAAAGCGTAAAGCCCACGGAGGGCCAGCCCATGGCCATGGCCGAGGCCGTGTCCGCGATATGGGCCATTTCCGTGGCGATGGTCTTTAAGAATTTGCGCCGGGCCGGGGTGTTGAAGAAGAGGTCCGCCACCTCCACCAGGGTCCCGGGAGGCGCACCCTCCACGCTGACGTCCCGGATGGTGCCGCCCGAAAGGCGGACCTTGGTGGCGCAGTCCGAATCCACGGTGCGGGTTACCAGGGTCATGCGGCAGACCGAGGCGATGGAGGGCAGGGCCTCGCCCCGAAACCCCAGGGTACGGATGGAAAAGAGGTCCTCGTCCGTGGCGATCTTGGAGGTGGCGTAGCGCTCCAGGCAGAGGATCGCGTCATCGTGCTCCATGCCCGAGCCGTCGTCCGACACCCGGATCAGGGACCGGCCGCCCCGTTCGATTTCCACAGCCACCCGGGACGCCCCGGCATCCAGGGCGTTCTCCAAAAGCTCCTTGACCACGGATGCCGGCCGCTCCACCACTTCCCCGGCGGCGATCCGGTTGGTCAGGGATTCAGGAAGAACCCTTATCCTCGGCACAAGGCTCTCCGGTCTTCAAGGACCCCTTTTCCACGCAGCGGTACAAAAACTCCGTGTCCAGGGGGGAAAGGTCAAAGTGTTCGGCCGCCTCCCGCACCAGTTCGGTGGCGGGGACATTCGGGGACTCGGCGTGGCGTTCGGACATGTGCTTGACAGCGCGCCGCAGGTCTTCTCCCTCGGGAAGGATGCTCATGGGTACTCCTTCTTTTTTTAGGTGCGGGGAAACCCCCGGAAAAGGTGGTCCGCCCGTCAAAGCTGGGGACGGCGGTCCCGGATCCCGGCGGCTTCCTCCAGGTGCCGGGCCGTGGTGAGGAGCTTTTCCTCCTCCCACCTCCCGGCAAGGAGCTGGAGCCCCACCGGGAGCCCGGACGAGGAAAACCCGCAGGGCACGCTCATGCCCGGGATGCCCGCCAGGTTGGCCGACAGGGTGAACACGTCGGACAGGTACATGGTGAGAGGGTCTTCCACGGCGTGGCCCAGGGGAAAGGCCGGAGTGGGGGCCACCGGGCCGGCCAGGACATCGCAGGTTTCCAGGGCCTTGGTGAAATCCTCGTAAATGAGGGTGCGGACCTGGGAGGCCTTGCCGTAGTAGGCGTCGTAATACCCGGCTGAGAGCGCGTAGGTGCCCACCAGGATGCGGCGCTTCACCTCCCGGCCGAATCCGGCGGACCGGGTTTTGGTGTACATGTCCAGGAGCGAGCCCGCCTCCGGGTCCCGAAAGCCGTACTTCACCCCGTCGTACCGGGCCAGGTTGGAGGAGGCCTCGGCCGGGGCGATGACGTAGTAGGCCGCCACGGAGAAGCGCGTGTGGGGCAGGCTCACCGGGACCAGCTCCGCGCCCCGGGCCTCCAGGAGCGAAAGCGCCCGGTCCACCACGGCGGAAACCTCCGGGTCCATGCCCTCGGCCTGGGAAAACTCCACAGGCACCCCGATCCGCATGCCAACAAGGTCCCGAGAAAGCGCCCCGGTGTAATCCGGCACAGGCTGGACCCCGGAGGTGGAGTCCGCCGGGTCGTGGCCCGCGATGGCGGAGAGCAGAAGCGCCGCGTCAGCCACGTCCTTGGTGATGGGGCCCACCTGGTCCAGGGACGAGGCAAAGGCCACCAGCCCGAACCGGGACACCCGGCCGTAGGTGGGCTTCAAGCCCACCACCCCGCAGTGGGAGGCGGGCTGGCGGATGGAGCCGCCCGTGTCCGAACCCAGGGAGGCCAGGCACATGTCCGCGGCCACCGAGGCGGCCGAACCGCCGGACGAGCCCCCGGGGATGCGGGAGAGGTCCCAGGGGTTGTGGGTGGGGAAAAAGGCCGAGTTCTCCGTGGAGGAGCCCATGGCGAACTCGTCCATGTTGGTCTTGCCCACGACGACGGCCTGCTGGTTCTTCACGCGCGCC
>JAHJUF010000005.1 GCA_018829095.1 Pseudomonadota bacterium
CGGGCCTGGCCCTCGGTTTTCACCAAGTTGACCGCCATGAAATAGACGATGAAGTATTCGAAGTATTTCAGGACGTAGAAAAAGCCCGTGGCCGCGTCCACGTTGCCCGCGAGCACCCCCAGGGCCGTTGAGAGGCTGCACGAGAAGAGATACAGGCCGATGGCCCGGTTCAGGGGAGTCCGGAGGAACAGGCCCAGGTCCTTGTGGACCGCGGCCTTGGCAAACCAGCCAAAGCCCATGATGAGCAGGAGGAAGTCGTCCAGGCGCAGGGTGATGCCCCGGCCCAGGGATGCCTCCCCGCTCATCTCGCCCACGGTGATCTCCGGGGACAGGAGCATGGAGAACACCAGGATGAACAGGGCGGCGTTGGGGTTGATAAAAGCCAGGACGAACAGGGCCACGGCCCCCACGGCCAGGAGGGCCGAGGGGAGATGGGCCATGGAGGCCAGGGACGCGAAAACCAGGCAGACCCCGGCCAGGATGATTCCCAGGACCAGGGAGGAGCCGGGGTCTCGTTGGGTGGCGGAAAAAGTTCTCATGGCGGACTTTCAGGGCCAGTCCTAGCCTCCCAGGAAGGTTTTCTCCCCATCCCCCGCCGGGCCGGCGGCCCGGGCCGTCTTCCCGGCTTGAATGTCCGGGGCCGGAACCAGGGGAAAGGCGGCGTCCCCCGCCTGGGAGACGGGGAGGATCATCTTGGGAGGCTCGGCCGCGCGGAAAAGGCCTCCTATCCTTTCGGAAAACCCGGGCCAGAACAGCCCGGCCCCGGCCAGAAGCGCCGCCAGGACCAGGACCGCCGCCGCAGTGGCGGCCCCGGCGCCCTTGCCGCCCTTGCCGCCATGATCCTGGCTGCTCTGGTCCGACCCGTAGTAGAGATAGTGGTAGCCCTGGAAGTCGGGGCTGATGTCCGGCTTCACGTTGTTCAGGATGACGCCCACCACGTTGGCCCGGACATTGTCCAGGGTGAGCTTGGCCCGCTTGAGCAGGGTCCGGGCGATCTTGCCCACCTCGTAGACGATGACCACCCCGTCCACTATGGTGGAGATGACCGTTGCGTCGGCCACGGGCAGGACCGGGGGGGAGTCGATGAGTACGTAGTCGTATTCCTTCCGGGCCTCCTCCAAAAACTCGGCGAACCGGGGGGACCGCAAAATCTCCGTGGGATGGGGGGGGATGGTCCCGGCGGTGAGGACGTGGAGGTTGTCCAGGCCCGGCGCCTTCATGATGTCATCCAGTTCGAACTCCCCCAGCATGACCTCCACGATGGAGTTCACCACCTGGCGCCAGGGGTAGTTTCCCATAACGAAGTCCGTGAGCCCCGGCTCCCGGTTGATGCCGAACATGCGGTACACGGACGGGCGCCTGAGATCCGCCTCCACCAGGAGCGTCCTCTGGCCGGCCTGGGCCATGGCAAGGGCCAGGTTCACCACGTTGAAGGTCTTGCCCTCCTGGATGCTGGAACTGGTGACCAGAAAAGCGTTCCCCTGGTTCCGGGATCCCACATACTGGAAGTTGGTGCAAAGGGCCCCGTAGGCCTCGGCTGTCACCGAGGTGGGGTCGAAATGGGACACCAGCCCGGCCTTGATGTCCTGAATCCGCTTCTTTGGGTCCCTTTTCCCCTTGTCCCGGGCATGGCCCGAGGTGGGGATGATGCCCAGCACCGGCACCTGGAGGAAGTTTTCCACGTCCTCGATGGTGCCGATGGAGGTGTCCAGGGTCTCCACGATGAAGGCGGCCAGAAGCCCCACGATGAGGCCGATAACGATGCCCGTGGCCGTGGCGGCCCCCCGGGACGGCTGGTTCACGGGAAGCAGGCTGGACATGGCCGGCCGCACGATGGAAACCTCCTCGATGCGGCCCGACTCTTGGATCAGGATTTCCTGGTGCTTCTTCTGGAGTTCCTCATACAGGGTCTGGTTCAGCTCCACGCCCCTCTGGAGGCGGGCCATGGCCAGGCCCTTCCTGGGAAGGGTCTCGTTCTTGGCCTTGAGCCGCTCCATCTCCAAAGAGAGATCGCCTTCCCGCATGGTGAGGGAGTTGATCTGGGAGGTAAGCTCCTGCTTCACCTCGTTGATGATCCCGGCGATGCGGCCCGTCAGGGCCAGGACCTCGGGATTCTCCGGAGTGAAGTCCAGAAGGAGCGTGCGCCTCTGGGACGAAAGCAGGGAAACCTTTCCCGTAAGCTCCCTGAGGAGCGACTGGGGGTCCTCGGCGAAGATGGCCTCGGTGAGGTTTTCGGACAGGTCCCCGTCCCTTTGGAGGTTTTGCAGTTCCTGGCTCTTGATGTGCGCCAGAGAGCTGACCCTTTCTAACTCGGCATCCATGCGCGCCAGGGCCGACAGGGTGGAGGACGCCTCGGCGTCCAGGAGCATGAGCCCGTTTTCCTCCTTGAAGGTCCGGAGCTTCTCCTCGGCCGCGTTCAAGCGGGCCAGGGTCTCGGCAAGCTGTCCCTCGATGAACTCCTTGGTCTTCAGGGTCTGGCTGTTGCGTTCCTCGATGTTGTAGTCCCGGTAGGCCTCGGCCACGGTGTTGGCCACCTGGGCCGCTTGGGCGGGGTCCTCGGAAGTGGCCTTGATGTTGATGAGGTTGGTCTGGCCCTCCCGCTCCACTTCCAGCATGGTCTTCAACTGCTCCACCGGGGCCAGCAGGGTGTCGGACTTGCGCACCTGCTCGGGAGTGACCAGGGGCGCCATCCACCCCAGGCGCTTGGCCGAGGATACCAGCACGGGGAAGCTCTGGATGATGGCGGCCTGGGTGGCGATGTTGTCCCCGGAGCCCCAGGTGAAGATGCCCAGGAGCATGCTTCCCAGGTTGTTCACCCTCTCGATCTTCACCGAAGCCGTTGCCTCGTAATTGGGGAGCGGCTGGCCGAAGGTGGCGAACCCGTAGCTGGCGATGCCCGTGAGGATCACGGCCAGGAGGATGAGGGTTTTCCGCTTGCGGATGATCCTCCAGTAGTCCCGGAGATCAAAATCATACTGAGCCATGGAATCGCTCCTTCAAAAACCGGCTATCTAGGGCACCACGTTGATGTTCACCGGATTGTTGGTCTGGGTGCCCCCGATGTCCAGGCGCAGGGCGTCGGAATACATGTATTCGTCCCGGAAACGGCCGGGATACAGCAAGACGTTCAGCAGGGGAGAGATCTTCTGCAAAAACACGTGGACATCCCCGATGAATCCCCTGGGCACATAGACGATGTCCCCGCTCTGCAGCTCCAGATTTTCGCTCTGGTCGTTGGCGCTCAGGAGGGCGGCAAGGTCGGAAGAGAACACCTCGGGCTTCTCCAGTCCGCCCCGGATGATCTTGGTGGAGGCGGGCTGGGCCATGCCGGAGAATCCGCCGGCCAAAAGCACGCTCTCCAGGACATTGGCCGTGGGCCCGATGCGGTACACGCCCGGGTGCACCACCTCGCCCACCACGTACACCCTGCGCTCGCTCTCCGAAAGGCGGGGCACGAACACGTAGTCCCCCTCGTCCAGGATGAGATTCTGGCTCTTGTCCCCCTGGATGATGAAGCGGTACAGGTCCACCACCCGCTGGTCCCCGTTGTTGCGCCGCACGGCCACCCGCTTCACATCCGCGTTCTCTTCCGGCCCGCCGATCAGGGAAAGCATCTCATAGAGGGTGGTCTTGCCCCTCAGCTGGTAGATGCCCGGCCCGGAGTTGCGGAAGGGCAGGACCTTGATGGCCCCCATAAAGGTGACCTCCCGGGAGTGGAACTCCTCGACCATGATCTCGATCTGGGGTTTCCGGACAAACCGGGAGAACTCCCGGGTGAGAATATCGTCCAGCTGGGTGGGGGTGAGCCCGTTGACATAGAGGTCCTCCACGAAGCCGAAGGAGATTTTCCCGTCGGGCCGCACCCGGACCTCGTGCTTGCTGCCCTCGATGCCCTTCCACAGGGTGATGGTGAGCACGTCCGTGGGACCGACCCGGTATTCGGGGAATCCCGACACGCTGGTGAAAACCTTGTTTTCCGTGATGTCGTCCTGGACCTGGGCCGAGGACAGGGGCATGACCTGGCCGCCCTGGGCGGGGGGGGCCGGCTCCTGGGCGGCCGAGGCTGTCTGGCCCGCCCCGCAGTCACAGGGGCAGGGAAGCCCGGCCCGGGCCAGTTGCCCGGACGGTCCCGGTCCCGGGGTGTCCCGGGTGGCCAGCCAGACCTTCACGCCCTCCCCCAGGGAGGCGGTCACCAGGTCGCAGTGCCCGTCGTTGTCCATGTCCCCCCGGGCCATGTCGTAGTACACGCCCTGGTCGGGGAGCTGGTAGTCCACCCGCTCCCAGTAGCCCTTGTCGGAAAGCTTCCAGGTGGCCAGGCCCTTGGAATCCACGGACGAGGCCACGATGACCGGCCGGGCCGTGTCGTCCAGGGCGGTGACCAGCACCTTCCAGTAGCTCCCGGTGTCCTCGGGGCGCAGGCGCCTTTCGAAGTTGCCCAGGCCGTCGTTGTAGAAAATGGCCGGGCCCGTGCGGTAGGTGCCCGCCAGGATGTCCGGATGCCCGTCCCAGTCCGCATCGAACACGGACAGGCGATTGTAGTTGCCGTCCTCCAGGGCCTCGGTGGAGGACCATCCCCCCGCCCCGTCGCCCAGCCAGACCCGGAGCTGGCCGTGGATGCCCGTGCCCGCGGCCACCAGGTCCAGGTTCCCGTCCCCGTTCAGGTCCGCGCACTCGGCGTCCATGTAGCGGTGGATGTTCACCGGGCCCGACTCCTTGAGCCATCCTCCCTGGCCATCGCCCAGCCACACCTGGACGCCGCCCTGGGTTTCGGAGCTGGCATTGGCCGCGATGACGTCCAGGCGGCCGTCGCGGTTCACGTCCGCAAGGCGTACGCCCTCGTAATTGCCGTTCTGGATGGGGCTCGTGCCCTGGGTCCAGGTGTGGTCCGGCCCGGCCAGCCAGGCCTGGACCCCCACGTTGCCCTCCCCCTGGATGGAGAACACCAGATCCATGAGGCCATCGCGGTTGATGTCCCCGGCGGCCACGGACCGGACGTCCCCGTGCAGGGGCAGGGAAACGGTGTCCCAGTACCCGCCGGTGCCGTCCCCGTAGTACACGGCCAGGGACTCGGGCCGCACCCCCGCCGCCGCCACGTCCAGGGTCCCGTCGCTGTCCATGTCGGCCAGGGCGATGCCCATGTACTGGCCCTGGGGCGCGGGTCCCGAGGCCGGAAGCCAGGGGGGCGGATTCATGGTCTCCACGCGGGCGGTGGCGCAGCCCGTGGCGGCCAGGAGTCCGAGAACGAAAAGGGATAGCATAACCACTTGGGTTTTCCTGGTTTTCACCGCGTTCCTCCCCGGGTTTTCGGCCCGCCCCGCCGGACGGCCTGAATGACCGCCGCCGGAATTCCGTTCCTCCTCCGGGCCCACCCAGGCACGAGTCCACGGGCGGACAAATCCACCCCTGAGCCAACCTGCCCAAGCGGGATTCCTTCGGAAGGAATCTTCCGTATTTTCATTGACATAAGCGCCGAATCCTTTTATTGACAGGATAGGCTTCAAGTCAATACAAAATATCGATAAAAATATAGGAAGGCCACGTCCTGAGGGGTGAGGGAGACTTCCGCCTCCCCAGGACGCGCCGTTTTCGCCTATCCGCCCGGTGGCATCCGGAACCCTTAACAGTGGCCGGGGATTCTTTTCAGATTTTCGCCTGGAGAAAAAATAGCATCTTTCTCCTCTTTATTAAACCTAGAAAAATTACTAGTATTTTGAAATCATTTCCATTTCAAGTTGACACCAGGCCCGGGCTAGCCAAAAAATACAGCATGGAATCTACAAGTCGGGCCTCCGGGTCCCCAAAAAGGAGGAAAGATGCGCATCGCCGCCGCCATCACCGGATTTGCCGTTCTCGCGGTCCTTTTCCTGACAGCCTGCCAGGGGCCGCCCCACGTCGCGGGCGGAGTGCCGACCCTGCCCCCCTGCCTGCAGGCCGTTCCGCCTCCCCCCCCGCCGGCGCCCGAGCCGCCTCCTCCGCCTCCTGAGCCGGCCCCCGATCCCCGGGATCTGGCCCTCCAGCAGGTGCACCACGTGCGCATCTACTTCGATTTCGACTCCGCCCTGCTCACAGCAAAAGCCCAGGCCATCCTGGATCAAGTGGCCGGGGTGTTGACGGCCTGGCCGGACATTCGGGTGGAACTCCAGGGCTATTGCGACGAACGGGGCTCGGAGGAGTACAACCGCGCCCTGGGCTTGAGGCGCGCCCATAGCGGCAAGGCGTACCTGGTGGAAAAGGGCGCTACGCCGGAACAAATCCTGGTTTCCACCGGGGGCGAGGAGAATCCCCTCCTCCAGGGCGACACCGAGGATGCCTTCGCCAAAAACCGCCGGTGCGAGTTCTTCGCCCTGCCGTAACGGACGACGCAACTTGCCGGAATGCGCAGCGCTGCTTATGTTGGATATGTGGCGATATCCGGCGTTAACCTTTTTCCGTGGATACGGGGATTCCCGTAAGTCATTTTTGGGTAGGCGCCCATGGGCGGCGCGGTCATCTGTCTGGCCAACAACAAGGGGGGCATCGGAAAGACCTCCGTCACCTGCCACCTTGCCTGCGCCCTGGGGCGCAAGGGCAAAAAGGTGCTGGTGGTGGACAACGACCCCCAAAGCAACGCCTCGGGCATCCTCCTGCCCAAGCGGGCACTGGTTTACCACACTCTGTACGAGATCTACGATTCCGGGGGAAAGCCCCCCCGGACCGCCTCCTGCGTGTACACCACCGAGTACCCGGGGGTGGACGTGATCCCCAACGTGGAGCAGACCTCGGGCCTGCTTCTGAACCTGGCCGGGGGATATCCCGAAAGCCTCGCCACCCTCCGGCGCAGGGTGCGCCCCCTGGCGGTTAAGGACTATGACGTGACCCTGGTGGACTGCCCTCCCACGGTGTGCCTGTTCACGGCCAACGCCCTGTTCGCCAGCGACTGGGCCCTGGTGCCCGTGGACGCGGGCTCGTCCCACAGCCTGGACGGCCTGAAAAAGGTCCTGGACCTGGTGGAGAGCATCCAGGACGCCGGAAACACGGGGCTCTCCCTGTTGCGCCTTCTGGTGAACCGGATGGACGCCAGGACCGTCATCAGCAGGACCATCGCCGGGGAGGTGATCCGGCGCTTCGGGGAAGACATGGTCTTTTCCTCCCGGATCCCCCGGTTGACCGCCTTTGAGCAGGCCGACCACGCCAAGGAAACCATTTTCCTGCGCCAGGGCAAATCCCCCGGAGCCCGGGCCTACGAGGCCCTGGCCGCCGAGCTTCTGGCCGCCCTGGAACGGGACAAAAAACAAAAGAAACAAAACAGGAAGCAAGAGAATACCCCATGAGAAGAAAAAGCCTGTCCGACAAGATCCGCGAGTCCGGTCCCATCCTGGACCAGGAGCCGGAGGCCGCAAGCGGCCCGGCCCCCTTCTGGACCGATCCCTCTGCCCTTACCCCTGCCCCTGCCCTGCCCCGGGCGGCGGAACCCGATGCCGGGGAGATTTACCGCCGGGCCATGGAATACGTGAGAGGGAACCTTTCCCGGGTCCGAGCCAAGGAGCCTTTTTCGGCGGACCAGGGCCTGGAACTCGCTCGGGAGATCGTGGACGCGGTGGACGCCGGGGACTCGCTGTTCTACCTGGCCCTGCACCAGGAAAACGGCGAGGACTACCTGGCCGGCCACGGGGCCAACATGGCCGTCTTCATGGCCAGGCTCACCGGAAACGGGGAAGCTTCCCGGGGCGACAGGGAACTCCTGGCCGCCACCGGCCTCCTCCACGACGTGGGCCGGGCCCTGGTGCCCGAAAGCCTCCTGAACAAACGCGGCCCCCTTTCGGAAACGGAGCGGGCCGAGATCCGCAAGTGCCCCGAATTCTCCCGGGACCTCCTGGCCCGGTACGTCCCGAACCTCCCCCTGCTGATCGAGTGCGCGGCCCAGATCTACGAGAGGGCCGACGGATCGGGGTATCCCAAGGGGCTCAAGGGCAGCGAGATCAACCCCTACGCCAGACTCCTGGGCCTGGCGGACTTTTACGAGGCCCTCATCCACACCCGCCCCCACCGGCCCCGGTTCCTCCACTACAACGCGGCCCGGGAAATCATCCGGGCGGGAAAGATCCAGTTCGACGCCAGCCTCATGAAAACCTTCCTGCGCTCCTTCACCGTATTCCCCTTGGGAAGCTGCGTCCGTCTGAACTCCGGGGCCGTGGGCCAGGTGGTGGAAATCCGGCCGGACCACCCCCTGCGCCCCAAGGTCCGGATCCTGCTGAACTGCGAGGGTGATCGCCTGGGACAGGAACAGTTGCTGGACCTTTCCCTGGAGCCCCTCCTCTTCGTGACCGACGCGGTGCCCAACCCGGAAAAGTAGAGAGCGGCCGGCCGGGGGGATGGAAAAGGCTATGCGGAAACCCGACAAGAAACCCGGCCTCGCCCCTGCCCGCGGCGTCGTCGCCCGGACCATCGCGGGGGAGACCCTCCTGGTGCCCATCCGGGGAGACTTGGCGGATATGCAGCGAATCTTCTCCGTCAGCCCCGTGGCCGCCTTCATATGGGAACGCCTGGATGGGAAGATGACCTGCCAGGACCTGGCCCGAGAGGTCTCGGAGGAGTTCGAGGTCAGCCTGGAGGAAGCCCTGCCGGACGTGGAGGCCTTCGCCCAACGCCTGGTTTCCGCGGGCCTGGCCCGGAACGGGGATTGACCATGGACTGCCCGGCAACCTCCGATGCCCGGGACGCCGCCCGGTTCCTTTCCGTTTTCGGAGAAAAGGCCCTCCGGGAAGGCACGCCTCTTTCCGGTAGCGTGGACCTTACGGACCAATGCAACCTGGCCTGCGTCCACTGCTACGGGGGCGACCGGGCCCGGGCGGGGAGATTTTCCGGAGGCCCAAAATTTGCGGACCTGGCCCGTTTCCTGGACCAGGCGGCGGACGCCGGGTGCCTGTTCCTCCTGTTCACGGGCGGGGAATGCCTCCTGCGGCCGGACTTTCCCGAACTCTACGCCCGGGCGGCGGGCCTGGGCATGCGGGTCACCGTGTTCACCAACGGCACCCTGGTCACCCCGGACCTGGCGCGCCTGTTCCGGGAGTTCCCGCCCCACGGGGTGGAGATCAGCCTGTATGGCCTGACCCCGGAGGTCCACGACGGTGTGACCCGGGTCCCGGGCTCTCTGGCCCGGTCGCTGGCGGGTTTCCGCCTATTGTCGGAGGCCGGGGTGCGCCTCGCGGTCAAAACCATCCTCATGGCCCAAAACCGCCAGGAATTTTTTGACCTGGAGCGTTTTGCGGTGGATAATGGGGCACGGTTCCGGTTCGACCCGGCCGTGTTCCCCCGGCTGAACGGGGACCCCGGGCCTGTGGAATACCGGGTGAGCCCGGCCGAGGCCGTGGAAAAGGACCTGTCCGACCCCGGCCGTCTGGGCCGGTGGAAGGACTACTGGGACCGGGACGGCGGCCGGAAACAACCCCTGGGCACGGGCTGCGGGGCTGGAAGGAACAGCTTCCACCTGGACTCGGCGGGCCGGCTGGTGCCCTGCCTCATGATGGGCGCCCCGGCGGTGGACGCCCTGGAGCCGGAATTTTCCCGGGCCTGGCAACAGCTCCGGGCCGAGACGCTCCGGGCCGGGCATGCCGAGCCCGAGGAATGCCGGGGGTGCGGGAAAAAGATCCTTTGCGACTTCTGTCCCGCGTTTTTCGCCCTGGAAACCGGCTCGGCCCGGGAACGCAGCGCATTCGTATGCGAGATGGCGGGGCTCCGGCACGGCCAGGTGACCCAGGATAGGAGGAATCATGAAAGACCGCACCAAAGAGAAGCCGGGCAGGCGGCCCTATGAAAAACCGTCCCTGACGGTCATCGAACTGGCCGCCGAGGAGGTTCTGGCCGTGGGGTGCAAGGTGGTCTCCGGGGTCCGGGGATTCGACAACGCCGGACCGTCGTGCGCCCTGCCCAAGACCTGCTACGGCCCCGGCTCCTAGCAGGCTGCCAAGAACGCGATCTGCGGCGTTGCACTTCCCCGGCGGCCTGAGGACTTTTTGGGCGGCGTTGCGCTTCCCC
The DNA here is from genome assembly GCA_018829095.1 of Pseudomonadota bacterium. Classification (GTDB taxonomy): domain Bacteria; phylum Desulfobacterota; class Desulfobacteria; order Desulfobacterales; family Desulfatibacillaceae; genus JAHJUF01. The sequence goes on from JAHJUF010000005.1 coordinate 10,015, forward strand.
GGCCAGGGACTCAACGTACAAAAGTACGCCTCGCCCCTGCCCGGCTTGCGCGCCTTGCCCAAAACGCCCTCAGTCCGCCGGGAATATCCGGGCGTCCCGGGCGGCCTGCTGATGCTGAAAGACGCTTAGCCGCATGGCCCTATCCTTTGACGCATATTCCATCGCCGGGCTGACCCTGGGCGTGACCGGCCCGCCGGGGCTGACCCTGCCGGACCCCGGGCCCCTGTACGCCCCCTTTGCCCTGGAGGAGCCCGAAGAGGCGGACCTCAGGGTTCGGGTGGAGGCCGGGACCCCCTGGACGCCGGACGGCCGGGACCGGATTTTCAACGGGGGACCGGCCTGGAGTCTGCACCGCCGGGGCACGGATTTCTCCCTGGTCTTCCAGCCCCCGGACGAGGCCCGGCCCCTGTGGGAGGCCCGGGCGGACGCGGGCTTCTCCCGGGTCCGGTTCACCACCGCCCTCCCCGCTCCCGGACGCCCCCTGCCCTTCCATCCCCTGGGATACCCTGCGGGCCAGCTTTTGGTGCTCCACGCCCTGGCCGCGAGAAACGGCCTCCTGGTCCATGCGGCGGGGTTCACGGCCCAGGGCCGGGCCTTCGTTTTCCCGGGGAAATCCGGGGCGGGAAAAAGCACCCTGACCCGCCTGATCCTGGCCCGGGAGGGGTTTGACCCCTTCACGGACGACCGGGCGGCGATCCGGGAGGAAAACAGCCGGTTCACGGCCCGGGGCACCCCCTGGGCCGGGGATGCCGGGGTGGCGAAAAACGCGGCCGCGCCCATGGGGGGACTCTTTTTCCTGGCTCACGCCCCCCGGACGCGGATATCGCCCCTCAGCCCGGGCCAGGCCCTGGAACGGCTGTTGCCCACGGCCTCCCTGCCCTGGTACGACCAGGGCCTACTGGACCCGACCCTGGCCCTGGCCGGACGCCTGTGCGAAAACGTCCCGGCCTGGGAATTCGCTTTCACCCCGGATGCCGGTGCGGTGGAGGCCCTGGAAAAAGCTGTTTCGGAGATTTGATGACCACACCCGGGAGGGGATTCATACCCTTTCAGGAAATAAGCAGGCCATACTCCACAGGCGGACTTGGAAAAGTAAGGCCCGGAAACGGGTTCCCCCCCTTTGAAACAAGGGGGACAGGGGGGATTTTTTCCGGGATTCGCTCCCTTTCGCCAACCGGGCAGGCCACAGGCAAAAAGGCCGGATCGTCGGGCACGGATAGGACAGCCTGTTTATTCGGTAAGTTATACACTGAAAGGCTGAAGGCGGATTCCGTGAGGAAGGCGGCGGATGATCCCAAAAGGAATCCGGAAAAACGGACAAATCACCACCAGGCCCCGGGGCGGGGACGATCTCTTCGCCCATCTCCTGGCCCAGGGGCTCCGGGTCCGGGTGCGGGTCACGGGCGGCAGCATGTTCCCGGCCATCCGGTCCGGCGACGTGGTGACCCTGGCCCCTCTGGACCCCGGCTCTGCCCGGCCCGGGGACGTGGTCCTCTTCCGGGACGTGTCGGACCGGCTGGTGCTCCACCGGGTGTTGGAAACCGGAACGCGGCCGGACGGCGAGCCCTGGGTCCGGACCCGGGGGGACTCGGCGGCCGGGGAGGATCTCCCGGTTTCCGGGGACCGGGTCCTGGGCCGGACCGAGGCGGTGGAAAGACGGCCCCTCTGGATCGAGGTCCTTTCCCGGGCCCGCATGGCCGCCCGGTGGGTCATGGGCTGGAAAAGGAACGGCTGACCAGGGCAAACACCAGCCGGGCGGCCTCCCGTACCGCCAGGCCGCCGGAGACCGCCAGGCGAAGCGCCCGGGCCGTTGGGCCGGACCGGCCGCCGGGTCCCGGGTCCCGGTGGGGGAAGACCGCGCCCGCGAACAGGGCCAGCCGGCCGCCCCAGCCGGGGATGCAGGAAGCCAGGAGGATTTCACCCAAAAGCCCCATGGACCGGCCCCGGGCCCGGAGGTCCAGGACGGATGTTTCCAGGGTCCCGGGACAAGGAAGCCGGGCGGCCAGGGACGAATGATCCCGGCCGAACACCCGGGCCGCCATCCACACGGCCAGGGCCAGGGCCTTTTCCTGGCCCATGTACGCGGCCCGGGAGGCAAGTTCTTCGAAAAAGGCCTTGTCCCGGCCGGACAGGAGGAGGTCCAGGTCCAGGAGCCAGACGAGACGGCTCATGGAGTGCTTCAGGGCGTGGAGGGCCAGGTTCAGGACCTCATCCGCCGGGCTGGGGGTCTTGAGGCTTTCAAAGCCCGGGCCCAATGGCCGGGCCTCCTCCCACACGGGCCCCATGCCCCGGGGGGTGAGGAGCCGCCGGGCGGGCACCCGCTCCGCATCCAGGAGATGGGTATGCACGTCCAGGCGCAGCCGGGCGCTGAAAAACAGATGGGGCGCCCGGGGCTGGGGGGAGTAGCCCAGGCCGGAAAGCACCCCGGCCAGGCGGCCCGCGTCTTTTCGGCGCACCATAAGGTCCGCGTCCTCCATGGGCCTCAACCCCGGGTCCGGGTACGCGGAAAAGGCCAGGGCCGCGCCCTTGTGCACCAGGACCTGGAGGCCGGAGCCGGAAAACGCCCGGTCCAGGTCTTCCAGGGCGGCCCGAATAACGAGATTTTGGGCCAGGACCGCGTAGCCCATCCGAGCGAGGGGCCCGGGGACGGGAAGCCCACGGGCCGCCATCTCCCGGGAAAGCCAGGGGCCCAGGCCCTCGGCGGACGCCAGCCGGCAAAGGGCCGCCTCGTCCACCCCCTCCAGGGACAGGGGCCGCCTTGCCAGGGCCTGGGCCAGGAACCGGGCCTCGGCCGGCACGGATGGCGCATAGGGCATATGTGGCAAAAAACGGTCAAACATGGGAATAGGAATTCGATCCTTTCACCGGTGCATCACGCACCCAAAAGCACCAAGGAGAATGGAATGGGAAAACGCATCTTTCTGATCCTCGTCCTCGCCGCCCTGGC
>JAHJUF010000061.1 GCA_018829095.1 Pseudomonadota bacterium
GCTCTATCCACTGAGCTACGGGGGCGTGCCGGTTGGACGGCGGTTTGAAGAGGCGTTTTTACCACTGCGTCCCGGGGATTGCAACCGTCTTTGCTTAGCGCTCAGGGCCTGTCTCCAGGCGCGGCGGGCGGGGTTGGGCCGGTTTGAACATGGGGGGGCGAACCTTTCAGAACAGGCGGCCGAACTGATCATCTAGCTGGCGGACCTTGGCGTGGGCCTCCCAAGTCAGGTAGCGGCTCCGGGCTCTTTCCAGGAAGATCAGACCCTGGGGCTTATCCCCGTTTTGGAGGTGAAACTTTCCCGCCAGTTCGCAGGCCATGGCCTCATCCTGGATGAAACCGTTTTTGGCGGCCCGGGCGGCCGCTGATTCGTACAGGTTTTCAGCCTCGCCAGTCCGGCCCAGGACCTGGAGGTAGCGGGCCCGAACGAGGTCATATCGGTGCTGGTGGTTCTGGGAGCAATGGGAGGCCCAATGTTCCAGCCGGCCCATGCTCTTTTTCACCTTTTTCAGATCCCGCCTCGCCTTTCCGAAGCTTTGGGACTCCACTACCGCCAGGATGGACAGGCTTCCGAAATAATGGGTTTGGACCCCTACCTGGGCCCCGGAGCCGCCGTCCTTGTTTTTCAGTAAGTTCTCGAAATGGGCAACAGCCTCATGGTACCGCCCGAAAAAGTGGGCCACATACATGCGGTTGAATTCCAGCGCATACAGCCCAATGCAGTCCCCCTGCAGAAGGTGAACCTCTCCGCTCTCTTCAAAGGTGTCCCCGGAAAGCGCGCCGGGGCCTGGGGAAAGCCCCATGAGCATGCTCACGACCTGGAGATTGAGCCGGATGTAACGGCAGACGACCTCCTGGCCAATCCTTGCCAGGCTTTCCTCCATCTCGGACATCTCCCGGAAAAGGGTGCCCAAGGTTTCGCCCTGGAAAAACTTCAGGCAGGACCATGAATAGGCGCAAAAGGCCGCGTAGTGAAAATTGCCGGTTTCCAGCCCCTTGCGGTAACCCTCCCAAAGCCCGGGCGGACTGTTTCTTATGGGCTCGATCCAGGGGCGGGCACAGGTTTCCACGTTGTGCATCACCGTGGCCACGGAGCCGGGGTCCGGAAAACGCTTCATGAGGTCCATGGCCAGCATGCCCATGCGGTATCCCCCCGAAAGGTCCCCGGCAAAACCAGCCAGAATGAACCCGTAGCCGGAAAAGGCCGAAGCGCTCCCCGGGCCGCAGCCGTGGTCCAGGCTCAGAATCACGCTTTGGAACATGGAGATGAGCGAGATTTTGGGGTCCAGCAGGTAGGCGCTCAGAAGCAGGTTCCCCAGGATTTCCATGATGGCCTTTTTCGCCGGATCGGTCATCTCCGGAGCGGTCAGGATTTCCTCCGGGCTTTTTCCCGCCATTTTCCTTCGGACCTTGTGGGCCCACCACAGTACATTCAGGTCATTGGGCTTCCTGGGCAGTCGAATCCCCAGAGCTCCCAAGAGAGCCAGGGCGGCATCCACGCCCTCGGCCATGCGTTCCTGGGCAAAGTATCCCTGGAACAGCACCTGGCAGGCGGGAACCCGTCCCATAATGTCCGTGCTGTTCTCCAGAACCTCCTCGGCCCAGCGTTCCATGAGGTCGAAACGGGCTTCCCTAAAGGCTGCCCGGGCGGCCCGGGTGTGGATTTCCAGGGCCAGGGCGTATTCCTCGCTCCAGGCGCCGGGGCCCAGAAGGGCCATGGCCTCCTCCAGGTACAGGCGGGCTGCCTGGTGGGCGGAACGGGAGGCGGCCAGCCGGGCGGCGGTGAGATTCAGGACGGCCGCCCTTTTCCGGTCCCCGGGTTCGCAGATGAGTTCCCGGGCCCGGTTGGCATGCCCCGCCCATTCGAAGACCTCGCCGGGGGCCAGATCGCCGGGGTCCTTTCCCAGGCAGGCAAGCGCCAAATGCCGCCGGGCGGCCAGGCCGGGCTCCTGCATACCATAAGCCGCCTTCTGGATGGCGTCGTGGGAAAAGAGGAACCCGGGCAGGCCGTAGCCTGGACTGGGGTCCGCCTGCCTCAGGAGCCCCTCGCCCCGGGCCTGGGACAAATCCCGGCTGATACCGTCCAGGTCCCGTTCCGTAAGGGTGGAGAGTTTTTCCGCGTCGAAACTCCCGGAAAGGCAGGACGCAGCCAAAAGGGTCTCCCTGGCCAGGGAGCCCAGCCGCTGAATGCGTCCCTCCACCAGCGGCCCCGCATCGTGGATGGGCGTCAGAGCGCCTATGGCCTCCGCATCCCAGGCCCAACGACTCCTCTGCCTGTCGTGGCGCAACAGGCCTTCCGCCTCCAAGTCCGAGAGGAACTGGCCCAGAAAAAGGGGATTGCCCGAGGTCTTGTCATGGCAAAGGTCGGCCAGGGGTTGGCAGATTTCCGTGTCCCGGCCCAGCATGTCCGCCACCATCTGGCGGGTGCTTTCCCGCTCCAGGGGGAAAAGGGGCAAGGTCAAAGGAGTCTGGCCGGCTTGCTTCAGGTCTGGCAGGCTGGCCCACAGGGGATGGTCGTCCGGGGTTTCGTTGTCCCTAAAGGCTCCCACCAGGAGAAAGTGCCCCACCTTGGGATTCCCCACCAGAAGATTGATCCACGCAAAAAGGGAGGCATCGCCCCACTGGAGATCGTCCAGAAAGAGAACCAAGGGCATTTCCGGCGTCCCCAGGACCGATGCGAACGCTTGGGCTGCCCACAGGAAGCGGTTCCCCTGTTCCTGGTGAGGAAGGGCGTCCAAGGGGGGCTGGGGGCCCACCAGAACCTCCAACTCGGGGAGGATGGAGGTGATGACGCCCCCTGCCCTGCCCAGGGCCTCCACAAAGCGCTCCCGGAAACCGGCCCGCCAGGAGTCCCCCAGTCCGGCGGCCTGCCGGGCCAGATCCCCCAGGGCCTCCACCAGGGGGGCCGATGGCGCGTCATGGCCTTGTTGGCCGCACTTTCCCTGGATAAACAGGCCGCCCTGTTCCCGGACTTGCCGGGCAAAGTCCCGGACCAGGGCCGTCTTGCCCACCCCGCTGTACCCCGAGATCAGGACCAGGCTTCGGCCTCCCTGGCAGGCCCCCGCAAAAGCACTCTCCAGGGCTGCGGTCTCCCTATGCCGCCCGTAGAGCCGGGAGGGCGGCCGGAGTGATTCCGCCAGATCCTCCAGCCCGGGTTCAAAGGCCGCCACCCGGCCGTTCTCCTCCCACTCCCGCCAGCAGCGCACCAGATCCGCCTTCAGCCCCGCAAGGCTGTGGTACCGCCGGACCGGGGAGGCCGCCTTTTCCACCACCGCCAGGACTTGGCTCAGAGGCGTTTTCTCCCGGACCAGTCTCGGGTCCTCCAGAGGGGGCTCCCGGCTGGTGAACAGGATATAAAGCAGGCGGCCCATGGCAAGGAGGTCCCTTGCGGGACCCTTTTCCGGCCCAGGCTCCGGGGGCAGAATTCCCGCCAGCTTGACCTGGAGGTTGGACTCCTTGACCAGCACCGATTCCAGGGAAAGATTGTTGTGGGAGATTCCCAGGGCGTGGAGCCGTTCCACCACGGCCAGAGCCTCCAGGGCCACCCGGAAGAACCGGTCCGGATCGAGAGGCCCCTTCATCAGGATGGCCGGGAGGGGAAATCCTCCGAAGTTCTCCAGGACAAGCACCGGGCCCCGGCTGTCCTCGAAATGGTCCAGGACCCGGACCACGCCCTCCAGGGAAAGATCCCGGCCGGCCTCGTATTCGTTCTTCAGAAGGAGACACAGCTGGCTGTCCCAGGTCAGGGGCCGTTTCAGGATCACGGGAATTTTCCGGGCCAGATCCCGGGCTTCGTCCAGGACAAACTCCGCCCCCTGGAAAAAGGGCCCGAAAACCCAATACCTTGAACCGTCCATGCCGTCCCCTCCCGGGCCCGGTTGCCAGAGGCGATCCCGGCCTGCATTCACCTACCCAAATACAAGAAAATAGCGGCGATGGAAAACGAAAACCCCGGGGGGGGGGGCTTGCCCAAAAAAACCTGGAAGGCCTGGAAGGAGCCCATGAAAAACGGAAACAGATGAAGAGGGAAGGTGGAGGCAATGGCGCGGGCATGGCGGACCTGTGCGCGGAAGCGGGACGGGCAGGAGCCAAGGCTTGCGAAAAGGGTCCCGGGGGGAGAAAACAAAAGGCCGGCCCCCCCCCTGGGGGCCGGCCTGGGTCATCAGGGCCTGCGGAGAGATCAGGCGAAGCGCAGGCTGGCCAGGAAGGTGGGGGTCCGCCAGAGCTTGAAAAAGGTCACGGACCGGGACACCAGCTTACCCGTTTCCTTTTCCACCAGGGTGCCGAAGCAGGTGGTGTGGGAAACCGGGAGGTTCCAGGGGCGGATGTTCACCTTCTCTCCCACAAAGTGGTAGTCCTTGCCTTCCACGGAAACCTCGAAGGTGTAGCGGATCTTGCCCTCGGTGAAATAGGCCAGTTCCAGGGTGCCCTTGCAGGGGACCCGGTAGCACATGCCCCCCACGGTCACCGTGCCCTCCAGGGGTTGGGTCATGAACTCCTCGTTCAAGGGGTTCGCCCACTTGGCCATGTTCCTGGGGCCCCAGGTGACCCGGAATTCGAAGGGGTGCCGCCCGGGAGGGCCCATGCCGGGCTCGAACTGGTGGCTCCCGCTCATGACCTCGTCCATGGAAAAGCCCACCCGGCCTTCCCCGATCATGTTCTTCAACTCAGCGATCCGTCCCATGAAATGCCTTCCTTCCCGTGAAAAGAAACCTCGTGCGCCAGGCCTATTTCAAATCCATTTCCTTTTTCAGGGCTTCCACGTCCTTGCCCATGGCCATCAGGGTGACAGCGGAAACGATGTTGGACACGGGGGTGAAGACCCGGGACAGCTTGCCCACCCCATTCAGGACGTTCACCATCTCGATGGACTTCTTTTTCTTCACGGCCTTGAAAACGATCCTGGCCACCCGCTGGGGCGTCTGGGAATAGAGGGGCAACAGGGCCATGGAGAGCTTGGTGCCCAGGGACCCGGCCTCCACGTCCTTGTAGAACCCCGTGTTGACCATGTAGGGATACACGGTGGTCACCTGGATGCCGAACTTCCTCAACTCTATGCGGAGCAGTTCGGAGAAGGCGCCCAGGGCCAGCTTGATGATGGCGTAAGGACCCCAGGTGGGCAGGCGGAAGAAGGCCTGGCCGGAGCTCACGTTCACGATCTGGCCCGAACCCTGGCGGATCATGTGGGGCAGGAAGGCGTAGATGTGGTAGAGGGGCCCCCAGAAGTTCACGTCCATGAGCTTCTTCCAGGTGGCCAGGGGCGTCTCCACAATCTCGCCGTTGTGCCCGATGCCGGCGTTGTTGATGAGGATGTCCAGGCCCCCCAGCTCCTTCACCACATCGGCGGCGAGCTTTTCCACCTGGGTCTGCTTGGATACGTCCACCACGAAGCTGTGCACCTTGATTCCGCCCGTGCGCAGCTCGTCGGCCGCCTTTTCCAGGGCCTCTGCCGTGATGTCCGTCATCACCAGGATGCAACCCTCCTTGGCGAACTGATCGCAGAGGGACCGGCCGATGCCGTGGGCCGCTCCGGTGATGAGCACGCGTTTGCCTTTCATGTCTGCCATGGAATCTCCTTGCCCCTTCCCGGGTTGCCGCCGCCCGGCGCTTGCCATTTTTGTCCTGCCGCAAATGAAGAAAGATGGGAAAAAACCAGAAACTAGCAGAAAACCCTGCCATTCCCGCCCACCGGACGGACGATGGCACTCCCCCAAACCTAATGCTCATAAACCGGGGGCCGGGAGGTTGGCAAGGATTTTCTTCCACCCGGTAAATGACCGGAACACCGGAACAGCCCGTTCAAGAGCCCGGAGGGAATATCTTTCCCGGATTCAGGATGCCCCGGGGATCGAAAACATCCTTCACCGCCCGCATGAGGCGGATCTCCGGGCCGGAAATCTCCATGGACACAAAGGGCGACTTGGTGATGCCCACCCCGTGCTCCCCGGAAAGGGTGCCCCCCAGGGAAAGGACCTTTTCGAAAACCTTCCTGATGGCTTCCCCGGCCTGGGCGAAAGCCTTGGGGTCGTTCTTGTCCAGCATGATGTTGAAGTGGATGTTCCCGTCCCCGGCGTGGCCAAAGCACACCATGGTGAGGCCGGTTTCCTCGGCCAGGCGCTCCACCGTCTCCACCATCTCCGGGATGCTGGTCACAGGCACCACGATGTCCTCGTTGATCTTATGGGGGCCGTAGCGGAACAGGGCCGGGGAAATGGCCTTCCGGGCCTCCCAGAGCTTTTTTGCTTCCGGCCCCCCTGAGGCCGTGGCCTGGCGGGCCCCGGCCTCCCGGCAGACTTCGGCCAGCCGTTGGGCCTCCCGGTCCGCCTCCGTGGCTGTTCCGTCCACCTCCAGCAGGAGCACTCCCCCGGCGTCCACGGGCAGGCCCGCGTGAATGGCCTCCTCCGCGCACTTCAGGGATGCCTGGTCCATGAACTCCATGGCCCGGGGCACGATCCCGGCCGCGAACACCCGGGCCACGGCCGCAGTCGCGGTCGCCATGCGGTCAAACACGGCCGTCACGGTGCGAACAGCCGAGGGAAGGGGCGTCAGGCGCAGGGTGATCCCGGTCACCACGGCCAGGGTGCCCTCGGAGCCCACCAAAAGGCGGGTGAGGTCGTAGCCCACCACGCCCTTGGCCGTGCGCACCCCCGTGCGGATGACCTCCCCCGCGCCGGTGACGGCCCGAAGCCCAAGGACCCAGTCCCGGGTGACGCCGTATTTCACGGCCCGGGGCCCGCCCGCGCACTCGGCCACGTTGCCTCCCAGGGTGGAATACCCGGACGAGGACGGGTCCGGGGGATAGAACAGGCCCAGCTTTTCCACTTCTCGGTGGAAATGCCCCGTGACCACCCCGGGCTCCGCGTCCGCCACCAGATTGGCAGCGTCGATGTTCAATATCCTGTCCATGCGGGAAAGACACAGGACCAGCCCCCCGGAAACCGCCACAGCCCCGCCGGTCATGCCCGTGCCCGCGCCCCGGGGCACCACGGGGAAATCCTTCTCGTTGGCCAGGCGGATCACCCCGGCCACCTGGTCCTCATCTATGGCAAGGGCCACGGCGTCGGGAAGATGCCTCCCCCCGGCCGCGTCGTAGGCATAGCACTGCCGCCGGGGCTCATCGGTCCACAAATTGTCCTTGCCCAAAACGTCAGCAAGACGCGAAAGGGCGGATTTGTCCAGCGGCATGGGGATTCGCCTTTGTTGGGGGATTTTTTCGCATACAATCAGAATGGCGGGCGGATGGCAAGGGGGGTGGGGAAAGGGGAAGGGGATGAAGGATGAGGGGGTCACGGGGGCTTAGAGAACCCTATCCCGCCCCCCCTCATCCTTTATCCCTCATCTTTCCTCCTTCAACATGGCGTCCTTTTCCCGGCGCACGTCCGGCTCGAAGCAGTCCAGAGGGAGGCGGCCCGCCCGGGCGATGCACGCGTTGCAAAAGGTGCATTGGGGGCCTTTGACGCCCTCTTGGAGGTGCCGGTAGAGGTACGGGTCCGCCACCATGGCCCGGGCCACGGACACGGCGTCGCAAGAGCCTTCCCGGATAGCCTTTTCCATGCTTTCCCGGTTGATGAACCCGCCCACGCAGATGACCGGAATGTTCAGGGCCGCCTTGAATTTCCGCGCGTATTCAAGGTTGAAGCCTTCCTCGGCAGGCCACAGGTGGTCAAAACACCAGGCAATGGGGTGGCGGAAGTAGGTCACCCCCATACGCCGGAACCAGGGGAGCTGATCCCCGAGGCCCTCTTTGATCATGCCCTCGAAGAAATCACCGAAGCTGCCCCGGATCATGGGGAACCCGGATTCGTAGTGCCCCACCGTGACCTCCACCGCGTCCAGGCCCTCCCCTTCCAGGATTTTTGCCACCGTGACAAGCTGGGCCGTGGACAGCCCCTGACGGCCGGGGAGGTAATCCGCGCCGTTGATCTTCATGATGATGCAAAAATCCTCGCCGCAGGTTTTCCGGATGCCCCAGTAAATCTCCAGGAGCAGGCGCATGCGCTTCACAAAGCTGCCGCCATAGGCGTCCGTGCGGCGGTTGGTGTAGGGGGTGAGGAACTGGTTGATGAGGTACCCGTGGCCCGCGTGGATCTGGACCCCGTCAAAGCCCGCGGCCTGGCATATCCGGGCCGAGTTCACGTAGTCCGCGATGACCCCGCCCACTTCGGCAGTGGTCAACGGCCGGGGCTTGGTGCCCATGACCTTTTCCTGGACATCCGAGGCGGACACGGCGGACTCGAGCCCCATGCCTTTTGCCATGACCTGGCGGCCGCAGTGGTTGATCTGGCCGAAGATGATCCCCCCGCCCGAGTGCACCAGGTCCGCCCAGCGCGCCAGCCCCGGTACCTTGTCCTCGTTGTCCGCGCCGCACATGCGATACGTGCTCTTGCCCTCCACGCTCACATACAGGTTTCCCGTGACCACCATCGGCGTACCGGCCCGGGCCATGGGCTCGTAGAACTCCAGGAGTTCGTCGGTGACAAAGCCGTCTTCCGATGACCGGGTCTCGGAGGTGGCGGTCTTGCACAGCCGTCCGGAGGCGGTCAGGCGGCCGATGGGCAGGGGGCTGAAAAGGGGGCTCGTCTCTTGGTCCTTTTGCCGGGCGGAATCCATGGAGGTTCCCTTTCTGTTGAGCTATCCGTTTTTCCAATCCACCAGTTCCGTCAACGCCATCATGCCGTCGTGGCTCTGGCCCGCGAATCCGGACCCGGCCTGGCCCAGGGGCAGCACGTTGCTCACCCCTGCCGCCGCAATGGCGTCCCGGAGTTCCAGACGCCGGGCCTCCGGGTATATGCCCACGGTGGACACGCCGGGGTGCATATAGGCCACGGCCTGGGCCAGGTCCGCCACGGGGCGCACCACCACCAGGCGGCACATGGGGTGCTTGAGGATGGGGAACGCCTCGCGGCTCACCACCACGCCCGAGGAGAAGGCCCCGTCCTTTTGGTTCAGTAGCCAGTCCGCAGACACCAATACGCCCCGCATGAGGCGCTTCAACTCCCCCAGGAGCACGGGGGGAATGTAGTTGGGCGCGTGGGCGTCAAAGGCGGCCAGGGCCTTCCGGACCTCTTGGGCGTAGGCGTCCACCTCCTGGTCCGTGCCCTCCACGTAGTGGACCTGGGAGGCTATGCACGCCTTCTGGTTGGCCACCAGGGAATCGCACACGGCCCGGGCCGCCACCAGGGGGAGATCCGGCCCGTGGGCCTCCCGGCCGATCAGGCTCATGCCGAACCGGGGGTTGAAGGAAAGGACCTTGGTGAACCCGGCCCGTTCCTTGACCGATAGCACGGAATCCGGCGCGCCCCACACCACGATGCGGTCAAAGGCCCCCGGAGCGAAGAAGGCGTCCTCCACGGCCCTGTCCCCGCCGGGCCAGTACACGATGGAGAGGTTTTTCGTCAGGGGATGGTCCGGGGCGGAGGCCACGGCGGCGAGTGCCAGGAGCGCGCCGGGCATGGTGGCGCCCTGGGGGGATTTCACCACGGCGGCGGATTTGGTGGCCAGGGCCCGGAGGGCGGAGAAGAACGGTATCTGGGGGGCGTTGCCAGCGGTGATGTGGAGCTGGCGGGTGGGGTACGCCCGCATTTTCGGGGACCGGGGGGCCCAGGCGTATCCCCGGGCCGCGAACACCTCGCCAGCGGCCAGGTTCACCGGCGCGGGGAGCACCGAGGCCCCGGGGAGGGGCGTCCAGGCGTCCAGGAACCTGCTCCCGGGGATGCCCCAGGAGCAGAGGTCCCGATCCACCATGTCCCGAACCGTGTCCGGGTCCAGGAGCAGGGCCAGGGAGGCGAAACCCGCGTCATGCCAAAGGTCGGCCAGTTCCGCCGTGTCCCGGGTGGCGTCCGCCACCTGGCTCACGAAGTCGTGGCCGTCTGACAACGCGCGGCCCAGGGCCCCCACGTAATCCAGGACCTGGCCGAACGGCAGGTTGAACAGTTCCCGGGACAGGCGCAGGACGTCCGGCTCCACCACCTCCGGGGCCGTGAACACGGGAAGCACGGTGTACCGGAAGCGTCCCGTGGCGGCAAAGGTCTTGCGGTCAATGACCGGCTCCCGGAGGACCTGGGCCCCGCCCGCCCAGGCGTGGGTCACTCCGGATGCCCCTATCCCGGCAGCCCGATCCCGGACCTCGAAGGACCGGCGGATCTCCCCCACATCCACCCTGGGCGGCACCCGCAGATCTCCCTTGATGAGGAAAGGAACCCGCATGATCCCGTCACGGTCCACCCTAAGGAGGTCCAGTTCGCGGCAAATGGCCCCAATGGCCCGGCCTTTGAAATCCCTGGATGGTTCAACGCCCATGGTGTCCTCCTCTTATCCTACGCATTCACCTTGGCCATGATGCCGCCACAGCCTTTTACTTCGCGGCCGGGGCTGCGTTCCACCTGGGCGATGGCCAGGCCGGGACGCCCGCAGGCACAGGGACCGGAGGCCATGCGCACCGAGTCGCCGGTGACCAGGAAACCCGGGTAGCTTCCGGCAAAGGGGTCCAGGACGCCCAGGATGCCCGTCGTGGACGTCTCGTCCATGGCGTTCAGGCCCTCGTCCAAAAGGACCACCTCCAGGTGGGGCGGCACGTGGTACAAGCCGTGGGGGCATTTGAGCATCAGGGCCTGGATCTCGGTCATGGAGTAACCCTCGCACACGGCCATGGGCTCGATGCCGAAGGTCTCGGAAAGCACGGCCAAAAGCTCCGCCTCGGGGATGCGTTCGCCGGTGAAGGATTTCCAGCCGCCGCCGAACACCACGTTGGAGCCCTTGGGGAGCTTGAGAGCGCCGCCTGCGGCCACCCGTTCGCAGATCTCCAAAAGCAGGTACGGCGTGCCGAAGAGGATGCATTTGCGCCCCCGGCGGGCCGAGTCCCGCATCTCCCGGATGAGGCGCTCGTAGTTGGCTTCCTTGTCGTGCACCGTGGTGGCCAGGAACTCCTCCATGAGCCGGGCGTCGTTCTCCGTGGCCGGGCCCCGGACAATGGCCCGGACCGCCGTGGCGGACATACGGGTGTCGTAGAGGAAATGGGCTTTACCGCACATGGCACCGATCTTCTGGCCCACGAGCTGGATGCCCTGGTTGCCGCCAGAGAAGTTGCAGAAAAAGCCGTCGAAGTCCCGGAGCCCCACCTTGAAAAAGGCGTCCAGGAGCCGTTCCGGGGACAGGAACCTGGCCAGGCCCCGGGCCAGGAAGGCCTTCCACCCCGGAAGCACGCCCCGGTCGGCCAGGACAAAGGGCACGTACAAAAACGGCATGCGGGTGAAGGCGTCCCAGGTCAGGGCGTCCCGGGGCACAAAGGACATGGCCCCGGATGTGCCCGAGGAAAAGACCAGATGCGCGCCCCGGCCGGCCAGGCTTTCCACCCAGTCGTCCAGGGTGGCGTGGGCCCCGGCCTCCTCCGGCAGGTCCAGGGTGGAGACCTCCGAGACCCAGCGGTTCATGGCGGAAAAGTCGCCCTCGTCCAAAAGGCGCTGGGGATACGACTTGAAAATGTCGTCCGGCGCCATGAGGTCCGCCACCAGGGTGGCGAATTTCGGCTCGGCTTCCGTGACCCCGGCCCGTTCGCAGATGCGGCGATAGAGGGGAATGTTTGCGAAATAGCGCGCGTGGTTCAGGGAGGCGGCCCGACGGCGCAGGGTTTTCGCCTTGTCCGCGTCCAGGGCCTTGTCCCGGGCCCATGCCAGGGTGAGGCGGGAGAGTTCCTCCCGAACCGCCAGGAGCCGGGGATCGTAATCAGGAACCACGCTGCCCTCCTTTCGCGACAAACCCCTTGACATGGTTCGCCGTTTTGAGTATGGTTCACTTTAATGAACAATGTTCATAGCCGTCAAGAAAAAAAATGCCCCTCCCGAAAAAACCCGGAAGGCACCGAGGAAGAGGCCATGGCCCCCAAGCCTTTTGAGGCACTGAAAGCCAGGGAACGGGAAGATCGCCGGCAAGCCCTGGCGGACATCGCCGAAGGGCTTCTGGCGGAAAAGGGACCTGAAGGAGTGACGGTGCGGGACGTGGCCAGGATTGCCGGGCTTTCCGTTGGCTCCATCTATATGTATTTCAAAACCAAGGAGGAGCTTTTCTGCTTCATCCTCATCCAGCGGCTTTCCGCCCTCCGGGACCGCCTGGCATTGCAGGAACCGGGCTCCGGCCCGGCGGCCGCCCTGAAGGCCATGGCAACGGATTACCGGGACTATTACCTCGCCTGCGGCCGGCACCTGGACGCGGTGCGGTTCGCCCCCGGACCCAGGGGCGCTTACGAAAACGTGCCCCTGGAGATGATCGAAGAGCTTCGGGGAGTGCTGGGGGAAATTCTTTCTCTCCTGGAACGGTTCCTCGCGGCCCCGGCCCTGGCCCCCCTTCTCCGGGGCCTGCCCCCGTCCCGGGCCGTGCCCGTACTCTGGAGCCTCATAACCGGGATTGCCCGGGTGACCCTCTCCGCGCCCCGGGCCCCGGAGTCCGGAACGGACTTCGACCGGGTTCTGGCCGATGCCGTGCTCCTGTTCCTGGGCCCGGACGCCCTGGACAGCGCAGGGCAAAACAGGGATAAAGAAGAAAATGCCCCTTCAAGGAGTGATCCATGACCAAGGTGGCGCTTCTCCACTGCGCGGGTTACGAGAACGATCTCCTGAAAAACCGCATCCGCGCGGCCCTTTCCCTCATCGGGTTCGACCTTTCCCTTTTCTCCGGCCTCCGGGTGGGGCTCAAACCCAACCTCCTCATGCCCTTTTCCCCGGACCGGGCGGTCATCACCCACCCGGAGTTCTTCCGGGCCGCGGCCCAGGTGGTCCTGGAGGCGGGTGGCATGCCTGTGCTCATGGAGTGCCCCAACTTCTTCTCCCTGGATTCTACCATCCGCCGGGTGGGCTACGATGAAATCGTGAACAGCCTGGGCATTCCGGTGGCGAACATGGAGCCGGTGAGGCCCCTGCACTACGACCAGGCCCTGCTCTACAAGTCCATCGAGGTGGCTGCCGCGCTATTCGACGTGGACATCCTGGTGAACCTGCCCAAGTTCAAGACCCACGCCTTCACCTATGTTTCCGGCTCCGTGAAGCACCTGTTCGGGGTGATCCCGGGCTTGCGCAAGTCCCGAATGCACATGCGCCTGCCTTCGGTCACGGAATTCTCGGACTTTCTCCTGGACCTCTATGGCGCGGTGAACCAGCGATTTTCCGAGCCCCGGCGGCTTCTGCACATCATGGACGCGGTCCTGGCCATGGAGGGCGAGGGGCCGGGGCCCAGCGGTTCGGCCCGGCGCATGGACGCGGTCCTGGCCAGCGAGGACGGCCTGGCCCTGGACTGGACCGCCGTCTCCGTGGCAGGGCTGAGCCCGGACAAGGTTCTGACCCTGACCCGGGGTTTCACCCGGCCCTTCGGGGTGTCCTCGCCGGATGAGATCGAGGTTGTGGGGGACCGGATCGAAGACCTGAAAATGAAGGATTTCGCGCCCCCCAGCCGGGAGATCTACGGCGGCGTGGGATGGCCGATCACCTCCAAGACCTTCAAAAACTGGTTCGTGGAGCGGCCCGAGCCGGACCTGGACAAGTGCGTGCTCTGCTACCAGTGCCAGCGCACCTGCCCGGCCGGGGCCATCTCTCGGGCTTCCGAGGGCGGCCGGGCGCCGCGGTTCGACTACAAGAAGTGCATCCGCTGCTTCTGCTGCATGGAGATCTGCCCCGAGGCCGCCCTGTCCGCCAAAAAGGGCCGCCTCCAGTGGATGCTGCGGTTGAAGGGATAAGCCGGCAGGGATTCTGGATTCAGGACTTCCTGCCCCGAATCTCCCCCTCCCCCTGGGATTCGCCATGCCTTCGGTTCGCCTGGTCCAGCCCGCCATCGCCATCCCCCGGTACCGCCAGCTCCGCATGCCCGTGGTGGGGGCCGAACTGGCCCCCTACGCGGATGTTTCCGTGAACGACGAGAACGTGGAGGCCCTCGATTTCTCCCCCGTGGACCTGGCGGGCCTCACCTGCCAGACCTACAACGCGGACCGGGCCTTCTGGATCGCGGACCGATTCCGGGAGCAAGGGGTGAAAACCATCCTGGGCGGCGTGTTCGCCACGGCCATGCCCGAAAAGGCCCTGGAACATTTCGATGCCGTGGTGGTCGGCGAGCTGGAGGGCCTGGGCGAGACCATCATCAACGACCTAGTGGCCGGGAACCTCCGGAAGGTATACCAAAACCCCGCGCCTCCGGACCTCTCCCACACCCGGGCTCCCCGGTGGGATCTCCTGAAAAGCAGAAAGTACTACCACGTCAACTTCCCCATCGAGACCACCCGTGGATGCCCGCACCAGTGCGCGTTCTGCTTTTCCTCGCTCCAGTACCCGGGCTTCCGGAAACGGTCCCTTTCCGACATCGAGCGGGACCTTGCCCAATGGGACCGCGGCCTGGTGGAGGTGGTGGACCTGCACTTCGCCGCGGACCGGGAGTTCGCCATCGAGGTGTGCGAAGTATTTGCCAACATGGGCGTGCCCGGCTGGTACGGCGAGGCCACGCTGAAGTCCCTGGACGACGACCGGCTCCTTGCCGCGCTGGAAAAGAGCAAGTGCCGGCAGATGTTCGTGGGCCTGGAGTCCGTGTCACCCCGGGCGCTTTCAGCCATGAACAAGGATTTCAACCGGGTGGAGGACTTCCGGCGGGTGATCCAGAAGGCCCAGGATCACGGGGTCTTCATCCACGCGGGGTTCATCTGGGGCGTGCCCGGCCAGACCCAGGCGGATTTCGACGCCACCTTCCAATTCTGCGAGGACACCAATCTCTACCTCGCCTCCAGCAACATCCTCACCCCCTACCCCGGCACCCCCTGGCACCAGGAATTGAAGGCCCGCGGCCGCATCCTCTCCGAGGACTTCCGGGACTACGACTCCGCCCACGTGACGGCCGACCCGGAAACCATGACCCCGGCCCAGGTGGTGGAGGGGGTGGTGGCGTTCAACCAACGGTTCTATTCGTTTGGCTCCATGGCCGCCCGGGCGTTCCAGGCGCCCACCAAAAACCTCATGATCCTGACGGATTACTTCGGGTTCCAATTCCTGTACCGGGCCTATTACGAAAAGTGGGGCAAACGGGCCCTGGAAGGGGTCTCGGAGAACCCGCCACATCCCCCGGCCGAAGGGCGGCCGCATCTTTTCCAAAACATCCCGTGGCTCTACACCCTGTCCGACCTGAGCTGGAGGTATTGGTACTTCTGGTGGGCCTGGTGGATGAAACAGGCGGGGAAGCCCGGGGTCCTGTTTTCAGGGGCTGCGGGCCTCGCGTGGATCGGGGCCGTGGCCCTGGCGTGGCCGCACTGGGGGCGGCCTCCGGGAATGGCGGCGGGGGTGGGGCTGTACGCGCTCCTGTCTTTCGGCGCTCTCCTGGCCTCCCGGGTGGTGGGGGCCTGGGTTGGCAACGGTCCCACGGCCCTGGTCCTGGGGCAGGCCCTTTGGCTTCCGGCCTATGCCCTGCCCCTGGCGTGGCCGGGCCAGGGGCTTTCGCCCCAGAGCCTGACCGCGTTCCTGAACGTGGTCCTGTTCCTGAAGAACACCTCGTACTTCCTGTCCCAAGACAGGGCCCGGGCGAGCCTCTACCGGTACCTGGTCTTTCTCTATTGGGCCCCCACCCTGGGGTTTGACCGAGGGCTCACCATGGACCCGGACGCCACCCTCCCGGGTTCGTCCTGGGTGGTGATCCGGGGGTGGTTCGCCCTGTTCCTGGCTGTCCTCACGCTCTCGGGACTGGTCCTGTTCGGCATGCGGTTCGGCCGGACCGAGGGGATGGGCGCGGGGTTTTTCGCCTTCACCCTGCTCCGGGGGCTGTACTGGGTGTTCCTCACCTACGGCTTTCTCACGGCCGTGTCCGGCGGGTGGCGGGCCTGGGGATTCCACGCCGAGCCCGCGCCGGGCCACCCCCTGGCCGCCCGGACGTTGAACGGGTTCTGGAAAAATTTGAACCGCCCCTATTCCGTATTCATGGCCGACCGGAACCCTCTCGCGGCCTTCCTCCTCTCAGGGTTCCTGGCGTGGACCGTGTTCCTGGCCTCGGGCATCACCGAAGCCCCGGCGCCCTACGGCCTCGGGGAATCCTGGCCCTCATGGGCGCTCATGCTCCTGTTCTTCGGGCTCCAGGGGGTTTACATCATCACGGAAAGACGAATAGCCCCCGGCAGGACCGCGTCCCGGGTCCTCATGCTGGCCTTTCTCCTTGCCACGTCGCCTTTCTTCTTCGCGGTTTCGGACCGGCTGGTGATATGAGGGCAAGGAGAAACCGCAGATGCAGAGGATGCAGAGGCATGACCATTACGGAAGCGGCCCAGGCCGGGTTCCCCCCTTTGAAAAACAGGGACAGGGGGGGCTTTTTCTATGGGGAACACCCGAAAACCGGACGAACCTCTTTTTTGAATGCCGCCAGGAGGGAATCATGACAAGCATGCTGCGCCGGATCTCCATCCCGCTCTTCATCCTTTGCCTCGTCCCCGGGATCTGTCCGGCCATGGGCACGGTCCAGCACATGGTTTCCGAACAGGCCCTGGCCAACTGGGAAAAGGTGGAAAGCTTTACGGGCGTGGTGGAGGAAAAGGGCCTGCTCCCGGACAACGGGGTGATCCGCACCGAGGTGCGGTTCGAAAAGCCGGACCGGTTCTTCGCCCGGACCCTGGCGCCGGAGTCCCTGGCCGGGGACTTCTTCCTGTTCGACGGCCGGGACTCCCGGACCTACATCGCCCGCTCCCATTCCGGCCTCCTGGTCTCCGGCCTGGCCCAGCTCCTGGGCGACAGCCTGGAAAAACAGCGGCAACGGTTCCGCGAGAACATGGAAAAGGGGCTAAAGACCTTCCGGGTGTCCATGGAGGTGAACCAGGACGTGGCCAAGGCGGAATGCGTCGTGTTCCACTTCGCGCCCCGGGACGAGGCCGGGTTTGCCAGGAGGCAGCAGACCTGGAGCGACCTCGTGTACTCCATGCCCCTCAAGGCGGAGATCTACAACTCCGGCCCCGGGATCTGGTACGGGTTCGAATACAAGGAAGTCTCCGTGAACAAGGCAACCGGCACGCCCGCGTGGCCGAAAGGTTTTCCCGAGAACACCAGTGTCGCGGTCTGGGATTTTTCCGACCCCTCCGTGACGCCGGAACAGGCGAAAAAGGCCCTGAACGCGGACCTCGCCCTGCCCCGGGCCCCGGGGTTTTCCATGGAATGCAAAAGGATCGTCATGGCCCGGAGCATGGCGCCCGCCGTGGCCACGGTGTATACTGGCGGCCCGTACTATGTCCTCATCACCCAAATGAAGGACTACGGGATAGTGGACCCTGCGGGCGACCGGGGCCTCGCCGTGCCGACCCTGCCCAACGGAGCGCGGATGCACTTCTTCGGCGAGAACGCGGTGATCTCGTGGACCGAAAACGGGTCCTCCATCACCGTGACGGGCAACCTGCCCTACTTCGAAATGATCGGCGTGGCAAAATCCGTCCGCTGACCAACCCGGATTCCTTGCGGAATATTTGTTCCAGATCTGATCCAACACCCAACCGAACCAGGAGATTCATCATGACCGTGACCGCCACCCACCGGAAAGTTGCAGAAAAATTCGTGCTGAAAAGCCAATACCCCTCCATGCCGGTGACCGATTCCCTGCTTTCCCTGGTGGATTACATGTTCGACGAGCGGGAGGCGGCCGTGGTGAACGCCCTGTCCCTGGTCCCCGCGCCCGCCGTGATGGTGGCCAAACGCGCCGGCATGGGGCTCGCCGAGGTGGCGCCCATCCTGAAGGACCTTGCGGACCGGTGCATGATCCTTTCCCAGAAGGCCGCCGGCGGCACCCTGTACGGGTTCCTGCTCCTGGCCCCGGGCATCTTCGAATTCCAGATGATTCTCAGCAAGAACGAGGACGCGGACATCCCCTGGAGCACGGAATTCGCCCGGCGGTTCGAGCATTTTTACGATGAGCTCCTCACCTGGGCCCAGCCCCGGGCCAAGGGCAAGGATTTCCGCTTCGGCCGCATCATCCCCGTGGAAAAGGCCATCGAGAACAAGAGCGGAATCATGCCCCTGCCCACGGACCGGTTCTCGGAGATCGTGGAAAGGAACACCTCGTTCTGCCTGGCGAACGTGTGCGCCTGCCGCCAGTCCATGAACCTCCTGGGCCAGGGATGCAACCGGGGCATGGACGCCTGCTCGGCCATGGGCTGGCTGGCGGACCTGGCCATCGAAAAGGGCATGGCCCGGCGGGTCTCCCGGGAGGAATTCGTGGAGGCCAAGACCCGGGCCGCCGAGCAGGGCCTGGTGATGATGGTGGACAACCTGCGGGACCCGCTCCAGTTCTGCTCCTGCTGCACCTGTTGCTGCGGGGCCCTGCGGGTGATGTCCGAGTACAACATCCCCACCATAGTGGCCAAAAGCCACTTCGAGGCGGTCATCGACGCCGAGGCCTGCATCGGCTGCGGCAAGTGCGCGAAAATCTGCCCCATGGACGCCATCACCGTAACGGACAAAAAGGCCCGGGTGGATTACCTCCGGTGCATCGGCTGCGGCCTGTGCGTGGGCAAGTGCGAAAAGACTGCAGCCATGAGCCTCCGGGAGCGCGCGGACCACAAACCGCCCTCGGACAACGTGTTCGCCTACCTCTCCGAGCGCCTCCGGGAAACCACCGGCCAGGACCACTCCCTGCTCCCCGGCCTCACCTTCGACATCGGCAACCTCCTGTACAAAGCCAGCCCCTTCGGGATCTCCGGGCCCAGGTACAAGGCGAAGAAGCACGATTGACAAGGGTTTCGTTGCGGGGAAAAGACGGAAACCGTGGGTGGCCGTGGCACCCGGGTGGAACAGGCGGCGCGGACGCGATGGAAGACCCCCGTGCCGTAGCTTGAAATGTCAGCAATTCCCCATGGGTCTAAGGAACCCATCAAGACTAGGGGTGTTGCGGCCACCGGGTGTGAGAAGGGAGCCTGTGATGAAAAAAGTTCTGTTGACCAATTCCATTGGGCCTTATGCGTTGGGATGGGGCGAGGATATGACGGACCTTTTTGGCGCCCGTTTGACCCGGGGCCAGGGACCGTTCTCTTTGCAAGGTTCGCACCCCTCTTTTGGCCTGCATCTGATCGCGGAAAACTTGCGGGCGGACGTCTCTGTAATGGAATGGCCTTCGGAAGAGCTTTTTCGGAGTGAACTAAAAAAAGGCTACGACTTTTTGGGGATTCAAGTTCTTACCATTCATATCCCCAAAATCGCCCGGATGGTGGAGATTGCAAGGGAGGTAGCTCCTGGGACGCCTATTGTACTGGGCGGGTATGGCGTCCTCGCGCTGCACCATCCGCCGCCCAACGACCGTGGCGGGTTTGCCCGCTATTTATTGGATAATGCGGACCACCTGTGTCACGAAGAAGGCGTGGCTTTTTTCCGTAAGGTTATCGGGCAGGATCCTGAAGAACCCATTACACAGATCAAACAGCCCGTCGCAACTTCGACTCTGCGGGGGATGAAGAACTTTTTCCGTAGCAGGGAGTCCAGCGTGCTGGTGGCGCTGGGGTGTCCGAATGCCTGCGAGTTCTGCAACACTTCCGCGTTTTACCGATTCAAGAAGATCGTGGTCTCCACACCCGAACAGACCGTGGCCGCGCTGAAGGCCGCTTGGGAGCGGAGTGGCCGGGACCGCCTTATGTTTCATATGCTCTGGGACGAGGATTACCTCATAGACAAACCTTACGTGATGCGTGTGGGCGAGTTGATGCAGAAGGAAAATCTGATCGGACTTATCAACTACAACTGCTTTGCAAGTATCCGGTCCATTTCCCAATTCACCACCGAGGAGTTGGTGCTTGCCGGAATCGCTTCCGCATGGATCGGCGTGGAGTCCAAATTCGAACAGCAGGCAGTGAATGTGCACAATTTCTACAAGCGGTGTGGAAAAGACGCTGCCCAGGTGATCAGCGAACTGCATCGCTGGGGGATCACCATCGTGGGGTCCTGTATCCTGGGGCTGGATTTCCACACGCCGGAAAATATCGAAGAGGACATGGACTATTTTGTGTCGCTAAAGCCGGACTTTTATCAGGTCGCCCCGCTGACACCGTGTCCGGGAACCATGCTGTTCGAACGGATGCAGGAGGAAGGGCGACTTTACGATCATTATGCTTTTGAAGAGGTGCATATTTGGAGCGACAAGCTGTTTTCACACCCCCACTTTTCAGACGGGGACCTGACACGATATTTCGACCTGTGCCACGAAAAACTTGTGAACACCAACGGTCCCGCCATGCTCAACATAGCGGATGTGATGCTGCAGGGGTTTCTCACCATGCGGCATCATCCCAACCCGCACATTCAGCAGCGGGCGGAAACCTGCTATCTACATTTGAAGAACATGGAGGGGGGGCTTTTATACAGCATGAAAAAGTTGGCGCCGTCGGAGGCGGTGCGACAGCGGGCCGAAAAAATTGAACGCGGATATCTTCAGGCGGTTGGAAAGTACACCAGGGGGGACAAATTTTCCCAGAAAGTGACCTACCATCTGATCAAGCGGCACGCAATAAACCCGCCAGATATCGTTTCGGACCCGGATTACCAGGTGACCCGGTACCCTGGGGATGGATCCGACCCCAAGGTGGTCAAACGGCGCAATCCCTTGGCGCATTCGCTGTCCCAGGCTTCCGTTGCGGTCATGGAGCGGGTGTTGGGCTGGAAGGGAACAAAGGGGCCCTTCCCAATCAAATTGGCGGATATCGATCCATTTGACGTTTCCTTTAAAAGCACCCAAATCGAGGGAGACCGCATCAGCTATGTGGACGAAGGGCAAGGCGAGGTGCTGCTCATGCTCCACGGAAACCCCACATGGTCCTACCTTTACCGTCACCTCATCGCGGACCTGAAAAAAGACTACCGGTGCGTGGCCCCGGATCTTCTCGGGTATGGCCTGTCAGACAAGCCGCCCCAGGGAGATTACTCCATGGAGGCCCACATCCGGCGGCTTGGGATCTTTGTGGAAAAGCTGGGGTTGGAGAATATCACGCTCGTTTGCCAGGATTGGGGCGGCATCATCGGGCTATCCTATGCAGCTCGAAACAAGGAACGTTTCTCCAGGCTCATCCCCATGAACACTACGGGATTTTCCCCGCGCACTCCCAATGATTTCAAAAAATGCCTTCGCGCGTGGGCCATGCCCTATTTGTTGTCCTTCAAAATGCCCTTTATCGGCAAAAAAATGGCCATGGACTGGAACCTGTTCCTCCAATGGGGCATGCGGCTGGGCACGTACAACACCAAACGACAAATGCACCGAAAGGCCATGCTCGGGTATCTTTATCCTTTCCAGCGGGTCAATGACCGTGTGGCAATCATGAAATCCGTACGCCAGATCCCCACGGGGCCACTGGACAGGGTCTGGTGGTTGTTGCGCGGCACGGAAAAGGCCCTTGCCGGCTGGGATGTGAGGACTCGCGTGATATGGGGGATGAAAGATCCGGTCTTCGTGCCCTGGTTTATCGAGAGATTCGAGAAAATCTTGCCTAACCACGAGCCATCATTGAAAATCGCCACGGCTGGCCATTTTCTCCAGGACGATGAGCCGGAAGCCGTCATCTTGGGAATTCGGGAGTTTTTGGGGGCTGTTTCCCAAAAAAAAGCTAACCCCCGAAGAAAAATATAGACATCCCTTTTACCTCAATGCCGGGGGCCAAGGGACAATAATCTCAATCAAATTTCAAGGGCCTTTTGCGCTCCGCGCCATGGCAAAGAGTGGGCAGGCCAGACCGATGGATTGCCGGTGGCCCCCGAAATTGCAGCCTAATTCAGGTTGACACCCGTTTGTGCTAATGTATATCTTTCCCCTCCTGAAAATCCCGAGGAAAAATCAAATGAATTCCAGCGCCATGGACAAGGAGGCCGCCCAGCATCTGCCCGGATTCGATTACCTGCGGGCGATAATGGCCTGCACGGTGATCGTCTGGCATACCAACCTGTTTACTCCCAGCGAAATGCCGCCGCTGGACGGTTCGTTCCGCACCTGCCTCTCCCTGTATTTCCTGCTCTTGCCCGTTCCCGCCTTTTTCATGATTTCAAGTTTTCTCTTCTCCCTGAAAGTGGGCCAAAACAGCCGGTACATTTTCGCGAGAATAGAAAAACTGGCCTATCTTTACCTTTTCTGGTCAAGCCTTTGGATCGTGACCAATTTCAACTCAGGGATCGCAAAGGTAAAAGCCACCTTAGGGATGAGCTTTTGGATAGCGCTCAGCTTTTTCTGTTGCTGGGGAATAGGGGCCTATTACTTTTTCTTTTCTTTGCTGGTGATCACCGTCCTGATCGTGTTTTCCTCCAGGCTCCCCCGGCAGGTATTATGGGTCCTGCTGGGGATCTCCCTTGTCTACCTGACCGGCGTCAAAGCCTACGTATTCAGCCATGAACACCTCATTTATCTCAACCTGGATTCCATTCCGACCAATTTCCTGGCTTTCGTATTCGCCGGTCCCCTGGCGGCGTATTACTACAAAAAAGGCTATTTTGAACCGAACGGAAAAAGGCTAAGAACGGTTTTGCTGCTGGTCTCCGCAGCCTATATAGCCAGCGTGATACTGGAGCAGGTCGTATTGTCGTCTTTCGAAATCCCCAAAATACCTCATTATAGCCGGCCGGCCCCAACCATCGGCGCGATTCTCGCCTTTACCATCTCCTTAGCAATCCAGCGGCCCCCAGGGAGGGTAATCCGGTTTTTGGCAGACCATTCCCTGGGCATATACTGCACGCACCCCCTGCTCAAGGTGACCTACATCATCTTTGCCGGATACGAACCCAGGGGCGACCTCGTTTATACCCTGACGATCCTCTTTTCGAGCATCCTGGCTTCCGTGGTTTTGCGCCGTGCGTTCTCCAGGGGGCTGATATAGAAGTTCCCTATCCTTCGCAGGCTGGCATCGGCAAGCTGTCGCCAAAGCCCGAAGGGCAGCAGGTTTTCATCCGAATCCCAAGAGTCGCCCGCCTATTCCCCCCGCCCCTCATGGGGATACACCACCCTCCCCATCAGCGACAGGTCGTAGCCCGGGAGGCTTTTTGCCAAATCCGCGAAGGCGGGGGTTTTGAGCAGGGCCAGGAAGAGTTGGAAGGGGCGGTCGAAGAAGCGGCTTTTCAGCGTCACCAGGTCAAAGCGTTCCCAGGTGAAGGAGATGAAGGAAAGGCCCAGGAGATGGGCGGCGGGGCGGATGGCCAGGGCGGCGTCGGCCCGGCCGGAGAGGACCTCCAGGGCGGCGTCCAGGTGGCCCCGGAATTCCCGGTCATAGCCTGGCAGTTTTTTTGCCGGATGCCCCGCCTTTTCCAGTTCCCGGTCCAGGAGAAGCCGGGTGCCCGTGCCCTTGGACCGGTTGGCGATGCGGGCTTTGGCGGGAACCAGGTCCGCCACGGCACAGAGGCCCAGGGGGTTGCCTTTCGCCACCACCAGTCCCTGTTCCCTGCGGCAAAAATTCACCACCACCGGGGCGTCCCCGGGGATTTCCGCAAAAGCGGCCTCGAAATTGTACTCCTGGCCGTCCTCCTGGATGAGATGGCTGGGGGCTGCGTGGCACTGACCCCGGGCCAGGGCCCGAATGCCGGAAAGGCTCCCCAGGGTGGCCAGGGCCACCGCCATGCCCGGGTTCTCCCGCGAAAAAAGAGACGCGGCCCGCTCCAAAAGGATGTCGTTGCTCCCGGCCAGGACCAGGAGCCCGTCGGGAAACCGCCCCTCGTCCTCCCGGGGCGGATTCACCATGTGGCTTTCCAGCCATTTTTCCACGAAATCCAGGGGAAACCGCCACTTCCCCGTGACCTTGGTGCCGGGCAACCCCTTTTCCGCCACCAGGGTGTAGACCATCTTCTCGTTCACATCCAGAAATTGCGCCACCTCGCGGGTGGAAAGAAATCGCTTGGGATCGCTCATGGGCCTGTCTTCACGGAAATGGTTGGGTCCATTTGAATGATAGGTATCCGGGTGTTTTCAAAAACTTGAAGAGCCCCACAAAAAAGGATCATGCAAAAAGCCCGAAAGCCACCCTTCCGTCATTCCGGCGAAGGCCGGAATCCAGTTGTTTCAGGATGTGAAAAAAGTCCTGGATCCCGGCCTTCGCCGGGATGACGAGGAGTTGCAGGGTTATCAATAACGACCCAAAAAAATAAAAAAAAGAAATCCCCCTGCCCCCCTTTTTCAAAGGGGGAAACCCTGGTCGAACCGCTTCCCGGTAGCGCCCGGCCCCGGAGGCCAAGTACGCAAAACCCGGATGGTTGTTTTTATCTGCGCAATCTGCGGATTGCTTTTGCTTTTTACAACAGCCCCTTGTCCTTCAGCCTTTGGGTCAGCTCCACGGCCTGGGCCTGGGGGTCGCCTTCCAGGAACTCGCATTTCCGGGACTTTTCCGCCCGGGTCATGGACAGGACCGTGGTGGGGGAGCCGGGCTCGCCGACCAGGGCGGGATCGAGCGGCAAATCCGCCAGGGTCCAGGTTTCCACGGTTTTTTGGGTAAACGCCTCCTGGATGCCCGCAAGACCCGTGTCTTCTGGGGGCCGGGCCTGGTGATGCACCGTGAGGACCGCCGGAAGGGGTAGGCTCAGGGCCTCCCGGAAACCGTCCGCCTCCCGGACCACGGCCAGGAACGCGCCGCCCTCCTCCGGGGCCGCCTCCAGGCTCCAGGACGCCAGGGGGAGATCCAGGAGTTCGGCGGTCTGGGGCCCCACGTGGCCCGTGTCCGAATCCGAACTGCGCGCCCCGAACATCACCAGATTCAAAAGGCCGAGCTTTTGTAGGGCCGCGGCCAGGGCCCGGGAGGTGGCCAGGGTGTCCGCTCCCGCCAGGGCCGGGTCCGACAGGAGGACTCCCCGATGCGCCCCGGCGGCCAGGGCCTCGTACAGGGCCTCCCGGGCTGCGGGGGGGCCCATGGACAGGGCGATCACCTCGCCCTCTTCCCCGGCCAGGGACAGGGCCAGGGACAGAGCCGGGCGGTCAAAAGGGTTCAACACGCAGTCCTCAGGATTACGGGGGACCCGGGAGCCCTTGACGTTCTTGGGCTCTTTGGTCACCACGGATTTCACGCAAACCGCTATCCGCAAGGCTAATCCTCCAGTACGCTTCGGGAAATGACCATCCGGTGGATCTCTGACGTGCCCTCGTAGATGCGGGTGACCCGGGCATCCCGGTGAAACCGCTCCACGGCATAGGCCCGGGAGAAGCCGTAGCCGCCGTGGATCTGCACAGCCAGGTCCGTGACCCGGCAGGCGGCCTCGGAGGCGTAGAGCTTGGCCATGGCCGACTCCCGGGTAAAGGGGCGGCCCGCGTCCCGGCAGGCGGCGGCCCGAAATACCAGGAGCCGGGCCGCGTCCACCCAGGTGGCCATGTCCGCGATCATGGCGCCCACAGCCTGGTGCCTACCGATGGGCTGGCCGAACTGGCGGCGCTCCTTCGCGTAGCGCGTGGCCTCGTCCAGGGCCGCCTGGGCAATGCCCACGGCCTGAGACGCGATGCCGATGCGCCCCGTGTCCAGGGCGTTCAGGCCGATGATCAGGCCCTGGCCCTCCCGGCCCAGGAGATTGGTTTTGGGCACCCGGCAGTCCGTGAGGCGGATGGAGGACACGGGGTTGGCCCGCATGCCCGAGAGGTCTTCCAGGTCGCCCACGGCAAAGCCCGGGGTTCCCCGCTCTGCAATGACCACGGAGATGCCCCGGCGTCCGGCAGCCGGGTCGGTGCGGGCAAAGATGAGGCAAACGTCCGCCACCCCGCCGTTGGTCACGAACACCTTGTTGGCGTTCACCAGGTAGTGGTCCCTGTCCGGGATGGCCGTGGCCTCTATGGCCGAGGCGTCGGACCCGGCGTTGGGTTCGGTGAGGCAGAACGCGCCGATCTTCCGGCCCAGGGCCAGATCCGGGATCAGGCGTTCCTTCTGCTCGTCCGTGCCGAAAGCGAGAATGGGGTACAGAGCCACGGAGTTGTGCACCGTGACGCAGAGCCCCAGGCCGCCGCAGGCCCGGGAAATCTCCTCGATGACGATGGCGTAGTTCACCGTGTCCATACCCGCGCCGGAAAGCTCCGGGAGGGCCTGGATGCCGAAGTAGCCCATGGCCCCCATCTTCTCCACCACCTCCCACGGGAAGCGGGCCTCCCGATCGACGGCAGCGGCAACGGGGACGATATGGCGATCACAGAACTCCCGCACCGACCGGCGGACAGCGCGATTTTTTTCCGTTGCGAAAACATCCATGGCGGGCGAACCGAATGCTTTTGGGGATTGGCGGTTCCGGGACAAGCCGGGCTATTGGGAAGTCTTAACAGAATACGCCTTTCCCATCAAAGCCTTTTGGAAAAACGCCCATGCCCGGCCCTGTTCTTGACTTCGGGTCCGCCTTGGCCTTAATCTGGAGGAAAACCCATTAGGAATAAAAACCATATGGTGTTATTTCAATCCGTTATCAAAAAGACCCTGGAGAACGGCTACGAAGGTGCCCTGGTGGACCAGCAGGCACCCCAGCCGCCGTACTTTCTCCGGGCTGAAGACCAATTCGCCCGGGACGGGGACCGGGAGATCTTCATCAAGAAAATCCATTCCGAGTCCAAGTCCCTGCCCCGCCGGGGGGCGGTCATCCTGGCCCCGGGGCTGGCCACCAACGCCAACCTCTTCCGCATGGACGACCGGGGCCAAACCCTGTACCTGAACCACAACCGGTCATTCGCCAACTTCCTGGCCAGCGAGGGGTTTACGGTCTACTTGTACCACCCCGGGTTCACGGAGCGGGTCCACAACCGCTATGTGTCCTCCCACTGCCCGGACAGCATCCACTACAAGAAAACCTACATCACCCCCCCGGACCTGGATTTCTCCGGCCTGGTGGACCGGGAGGTGCCCATGGTGGTGGAACACGCCTGCGCCGACTCGGACACGGACCGGGTGACCTGGGTGGGGTTCTCTCTGGGGGGGATGCTCATGTACGCCCACCTGGCCAACCGGGAAGACCGCCGGGTGGCCAACGTGGTGACCATCGGCAGCCCCGTGAACCTGAACAACCTGTTCATCCGCATCATCCCCTACACGAACCTGGCCAACCGGGCCCTGGGCATGGAGGAGCGGTCGCTTTTGAACACCGCCGCCGCAGGAGTCGCGCCGGTGACCCGGCTCATCCGCAAGCTCCCGGGTCCGATACTCCGCTACAACCCCTTTCTCATGTTTCTGTGGAACCCCTTCAACATCCATGCCCGCACCGTGAAAACGGTCCTGGGCCAGATCGTGGAGCCCATTCCGCCCAAACTCCACGCCAGTCTCAAGGCCATGATCGGCGAGGGGGTGGCCTCCCGGATGTACAGCCCGGACCTCATCAAGCGCATGCGGGCCGCCAACCGGGACCACGCGAAGTTCCTCTTCTTCTTCGGCCAGTACGACATGGTGGCTCAGCCCGACTCCGTGCTCCTGGCCCACGAGATCATCACGCCCAAGAACCCGGAGAACCTGAAGAGCGTGCCGGCCACGGGCCACCTGGACCTGATGGTGGGACAAAACGCCATGCAGAAGGTGTGGCGCCCCACCTGCCGGTGGCTGCGGGAGCAGGAGGAATCCCGATAGCAGGCTGTTTTTCAACAGGCTGCCAGGGCCGGAATCCGGGCCGTTGCTCCCATGGCGGCCCGGCCGGGCCCTTGGAGGATGGCATCCCCGCAGAGCGGATAACACCCATGCCTTGCCAATCCCGGCGTACGCCCCTATTTTTCTTTTGGATCCGGGCGAGGCGCAAGCCGGGCAGAGGAAAGCCGCCGAAAGGGGACGGGATGCCCGGGAAGGAATACGTTTGCGGGAAATGCGGCCTGGAGTTCTCCCGGGTGTTTTTCGAGGGGGAACCGGAAGACGCGGCCTGCCCGAGGTGCAGGGCCGGAATGTTGAAGGCCTCGCCCTGCTCCGGTTCCTTTATGGGTGGCCCCGCCTGGGCAAACGGGTCACGGGCGGCAAAAAGATCGCCTGTTGAAGCTAATGAGTCGATTCTGAAAAACCTCACATCCCCACTTCGCAACGATTGATTTTCAACATTGGAACCGTCGGAAGCATCCTTGCC
>JAHJUF010000062.1 GCA_018829095.1 Pseudomonadota bacterium
CGTCCACCACCAGGATGCGGGCTTTGTCCCTTTCTGCTGGAGATGGGGAAAAAGGCTCCTGGTTCACGGTCCACTCCTTGTTCAAGAAACGCGGTCCTCTTTGGTCTGGAGGCTCAGCCCCAGGGTACGCCGTCCGGGTTCAGGGGGCAAGGCCAAGCTTTTGGGTTATGGTTTCCAGGGTCTTTTGGGCGTCGCCGTATTCCACTTCCTCCACCTGGCGTACCAGGGTTTCAACCTCCTCCCCGGCCACCCCTCCGGCCAGGAGGGCCAGGGCCTCGGCGGCCAGGTCCTCGGCCAGGGAGTCGTGATCCCTCAGGCACCTGGCCAGCCGTCCCAGGAGGCCGGCCAGGTCCCCGGGTTCGGCGCTTCCCCCGGGCGGCTTTTGGGAATCCTCCAGCCCGGCCAGGCTCTCCAGGACCTCCTCCAGGGCTGAAACCAGCTCCTCGCAATGGACCAGGCCCTGGTCCACTTGTTTCTTGCGCAGGGAATCGTTCACCTCCACGGCGGCCCGGAAGAGCCGCCGGGCTCCCAACAGGCCCGCCACGCCCTTGAGGTCATGGGAGAGCTCTGCGAGCCTCCGGGCATCCCGGGTTTCCAGGGCTTGCCGGATGGCCCCGGGGTTGCCGGCGTGCTCCTGGGAAAAGATGGTCAGGCAGGTCCGGTAGCGGTTCGGGTCGCCCCCCATTTGGCGGATGCCCAGGGCCACGTCCAGGCCGGGGAGGGGGGGCAGGTCCCTGGGCCCGGTTTTGCTCCGGGGCGGCGTTGGGGTTTCCCCCTCCGTTTCCCGGGAGGCCCCGGGGGGGGCGGGCCTGATCCACCGCAGGAGGGCCTCGTACAGGCGGCCGGGTTCCACGGGTTTGGCCAGGTGCTCGTTCATGCCGGCGGCCTGGCTCTTCTCCGCGTCCCCGCTCATGGCGTGGGCCGTCATGGCCAGGATGGGCAGGTCCCGGTGGCGGGGGTCGGCCCGGATGGCCGCCGTGGCCGCGAGCCCGTCCATCTCCGGCATCTGCACATCCATGAGGACCAGGTCATAGGTGCGGCTGTCCACGGCGGCCACGGCCTCGGCCCCGTTCACAGCCACGTCCGCCTGGATCCCCACCCGCTCCAGGAGACCCAGGGCCAGCTGGCGGTTCACCATGTTGTCCTCCACCAGGAGCACCCGGCGTCCCTCCAGGAGATTCCGGGCCTGCTCCTCGTTTTCCGCCACCAGGGGAGTGGAGGTCTCCTCCCTTTCCTCCAGCCCCAGGACCCGCCGGGCGGCCCGGGCCAGGGAGAGGCGGGTCGCCGGTTTTTCCAGGGCGAGGTCCGGGCCGGAGACCCCGGCCCGATCAGCTTCCTGGAGGAAGCCCAGAAGGATTGCCGGGGCCGGGAGGGGGGCTCTGGAATCCACGTCCTCCAGGGCCCGGTCCAGGAGGAGGAATGCCCATTCTTCGTCTTTTTCCCGGTTCAGGATGGCCCGGGCCCCGGCCATGGATTCGGCCGCAAATGGCAAAAACCCCAGATACGAGGCCATTTCGGCCAGGGCCTCCCCAAGGGCCTTGTTTTTGGCGGCCACCAGGACCCTTTTCCCTTGCCAGTCCGGATGGCCCGGAGGCTCCACCCAGTCCCCGGGGGCCAGGTCCAGGGGAAGGGTCAGGGAGAACACGCTTCCCCGGCCCACCTCCCCCCCCACCTCCAGGGTCCCGCCCAACAGGTTCGCCAGGCGGGAGCAGATGGAAAGGCCCAGGCCGGTTCCGCCGTGCTTGCGGGTGGTGGCCTGGTCGCCCTGGGTGAAGGGCATGAACAGCCGGTCCGCCTGGGCCGGGGAAACGCCGATGCCCGTGTCCCGCACCGCGAAGCGCAGGAAGACCCGGCCATCCTTTTCGGAAACCCGGTCCACCTCGATGGCCACCTCGCCTCTTTCCGTGAACTTGACGGCGTTCCCGGCCAGGTTGATGAGGATCTGCTCCAGACGCCCCGAGTCCCCCACCAGGCCCAGGGGCACGTCCGGCCGGATGCGGAAGAAAAACTCGAGGCCCTTTTCCCCGGCCTGGAGGGCCAGGATGGACCCCACCCGGGAAAGGGCCTCGTCCAGGACAAAGGGGGCCTCCTGAATGTTGGCCTTGCCCGCGTCGATGCGGGAGAAATCCAGGATGCTGTCCACGATGGCCAACAGGGAGAGTCCCGCCCGGTGGATGGCGGACACGTATTCCCGCGGCCGGGAGTCCAGGCCCGTGGCCAGGGCCAGGTGGCTCATGCCGATGATGGCGTTCATGGGGGTGCGGATCTCGTGGCTCATGTTGGCCAGAAACTCGCCCTTGGCCCGGGCCGAGGCCTCGGCCTCCTTCTGTTCCCGCTGGGCCCGCTCCCGATTCAGGCGCTCGGTGATGTCCACCAGGAACCCTTCGTGGCCAACGAGCCGCCCGGAGGCGTCGGCCACGGCCCGCATGGACAGGTTGCCCCAGAACACGGAGCCGTCCGGCCGGGACAGGCGCACCTTGAACGCCGAGACCTCGCCGCCTTCCTGGAGTTTCCGGGACAGCTCCTCCCTTTCTTCGGGGGAGGCCTGGATGCGGGTGGCGATGTCCATGCCCGATTCCACCAGGGCCTTGGGAGAGTCGTAGCCGAAGATCCGGGCGAAGAACGGGTTGGCGGTGGTGATGAAGCCCTCGGAGTCGGCCTGGAACACGCCTTCCACCGCGTTTTCAAAGAGGCTCCGGTACCTTTCCTCGGCCTCCCTGAGCACGGACTGCTGGCGCTGGACGCGGTCCGCCATGCGGTTCACGCTCATGCCCAGCCTCCCCAACTCGTCGTCCACGGAATCCGGAACCCGGGAATCCAGGTGACCCCGGGCGATGGTGGCCATGGTCTCGCCCGCCCGGGCGATGGGCCGGATGATGACCTGGGAGAGGAGGAGGTTCAAAAACAGGATGAGGATGAGGAAGATGCAGAAGAGCAGGCCGGCGAACATGAGGATGGCGTTCCTCCGGTCCTCTTCCACGTCCTTCAGGGAATAGGTGACCAGGAGATGCCCCATGGTCTCGCCCATGGCCGAGACGGGGCTCATGTACACGATGAACCCCGAGGCGCCGCCCTCTTTCTCGAAGGAAACCCGGTCCAGGCCCGAGACGTCCAGCCTGTCCTCGGGCGGCGGGTCTTCCCCGCTTCCCCGGCTGGCCAGAAGCGTGCCCCCGGTGTCGTACACCCGGACCCTCACCACCCCGGGGATCTCCATGATCCGGGTAAGCCTCAGGTTCACCGCGTCCATGCGGTTTTCGAAAATCTCGTTGGCCAGGTGATCCCGGGCGCCCTCGGTCAGGACGTACAGCAGGGTGGTGGCCTTGTTGTAGTCCCTGGAGAGCTGCTGGTTCAGGAAGGGGATGAGCAGGAGGGCGAACAGGACGGCTATGAGCAGGGAGGTGAGGACGATGGCCCCGTTGACCCTGAATCGGAGGCTTGCCCGGGAGAAGCTGAACATGGCCGGCTCCGGATCAGCGGACAGCGGCCGGGACGACCGGCGAAGGAGGTTCCACGGCGCGGATGAAGTTCGCCTTCCCGTTTCCCAGCTTTTCGATCATCACGGGCTTCACGGCGTCTCCGTTTTCGTCAAAGGAAAGGGACCCGGTGACCCCGGGGAAATCCCGGGTGGCGGCCAGGGCGGCGCGCACCTTTTTGCGGTCCAGGGACCCGGCCCGGCGCACCGCGTCGGCCAGGACCATGACCGCGTCGTAGGCAAGGGGAATGGTTGTCTGGCGGAGTTCGCCGTTTTTTTCCTCCCATCGGCGGATAAAAGCCCGGGACCGGGGCAGGGGGCTCTCGCGGCTCCAGTGGGTGGTGTAGAAGCAGCCATCGGCCAGGCTTCCGATGTAATCATATAACCGGGGGCCAAAACCGTCTCCCCCCAGGATCAGGCTTTGGATCCCCATGTTTCTGGTCTGGCCGATGATGAAGGCCGAGTCCCGGTAATCCCCGGGCAGAAAGATCACGTCCGGGGCCAGGCGGCGTACGGTTTCCAGGATTTCTCCGAAGTTGGCCGCGTCGGCGAGGAACTCGCCGCGCCAGGCGATCCGGCCCCCCAGGCGGGTGAAGTTCTCCTGGAACACGTCCGCCAGGCTCATGCTGTAGGTGCGGCTCACGTTCACCAGGGTGACGGCGGTGGCGGCCTTGAGGTCCTCCCGGGCGAACCGGGCCATGACGCTGCCCTGAAAGGGGTCGGTGAAGCAGACCCGGAAGATGCAATCCCCCAGCCGGGTTACATCGGGATGGGTGGAGATGGGGGAGATCATGGGGACGCCCGCTTCCTGGAGCACCGGGGCCGCAGCCAGGGAATGGGAACTCCAGGTGGCCCCGATGACCGCCAGGACCCCGGCGGCCACGGCCTCCCTGGCCGCCTGCCTGGAGCCCAGGGCCGTGCTCTGGCTGTCGAACTCCACGACTTCCACCTGTTGGTCCAAAAGCCCCCCGGCCGCGTTGATCTCGTCCACGGCGAAATGCACGGCCTGGTACATGGCCAGACTGGAGACGGCCGCGTCCCCGGTCCTGGCTGCCAGGGCCGCCAGGCGCAGGGGTTCCCCGCCCCGGGCCCCCAGGGGGGCGGCCAGGAGGAAAAGCGCGCCAAGGAGCGGGAAAAGTTTTTTCATGATCCGATTTTCATGGGGACAGGAGATCCTCCGGGGTTTTCTTCCGGTTTCCACTCTGTTTCGAAAAACGGCGTATGAAGGCCGCAATCCTTTCTTATCACAAGCAATCCGGTATGCAAACCCGGCCGGGGCCCTCCAGGGGCGCGTGGGCTTTCCCGAGGCAAACGACGGGGGTCTGTTTCGGAAGCATCCGGCCCGGGCTCGGTGCTTCCCGCCCCGGTCAGGGCATGCGGACCCGGTACACGGCCCTCATCTCGGCCCCCGGCTCCACCCGTTTCAGGATGAACTTGAGGTGTGTGCAATCCTTGAGGGAAGGCGGTATTTCTTCCGGGTGGTCCTCCCGGAAGAAGTGGAACCCGTTGTCCCGGGAAAGGAGGATCATGGCCCCGGGGGTGCATCGGGCGGAGCCTTCCAGGTATCTACCTCCCTGGGGGATGCAGCCCACGGCCTGGATGTCCTTCATGACCCGGCCGGAGTCGTTTTTGCCAGTGATCTCGTACTGGACCACAGCCCGGGTGGGTGGAACCTCCGGCAGGGGGAGCCGTTTTTCCACGGATTCTCCACCCCCCTCCTGGAAGTCCACCAGGCGGGCGGTGGCCTTGAGCTCCATGGCCTGGCCAGCCGTGGTCCAGCCGGGCCCGGAGCCGTAAAACAGCAAGGCCGTCACCACGGCGGCCAGGATTGCAATCCCCAGGAGTTTTTTTTTCGGAGCTGTGCGCCGTTCTTCCCAAGGCATGACGAAAGGGTTCTCCATCAGGTGAAATCCCGGGCGGGCCGGGCTTTTCAGAAAAGCCGTGTTCAGAACCCATCTCGCAACGAAAAGGGCTTTTCGAGATGGGTTCCAGGGAGAAGCCGGAGGGCTTGGCGGACCCCTGGGCAAAAAACCTTTATCTTCCTGATTCTGAACCCTTTTCCACGGTTTTTCCACTAGCAGAATTCCTAGTTTTTCCGGAAAACATCCGGGAAGGATCATTCGGATGCGAGGCGGCTTTTGAGGGCGAACTGGATGAGCTGGGCGTTGGTGCGGATCAGGAACTTTTTCATGATGTTGTACTTGTGATACTCCACGGTCCGGGCGGAAAGGCACATGACATCGGCGATCTCCTTGGCCGAGAGCCCCTCGGCCAGGAGTTGGAGCAGCTCCCGCTGCCGGCTGGACAGGTCCCCGAAGGGGTCGGAACCGGCCCCCGTCCTGGGCTGGGGGGTCTTCAGCTTTTCCGCGATGGACGGGGAGACGAAAACCCGGCCGGCCAGGACATCCCGGATGGCCCGCACCAGCTCCGCCGCGGCCGAGTTCTTCATGACGTATCCCAGGGCTCCGGCCTGCATGGCCCGGTGGGCGTATTCCACATCCTCGTGCATGGTGAGGAAGAGGATGCGGATTTCCGGGTGGGTTTCCCGGATGCGGATGGCCGCCTCGATGCCGTTTAAGATGGGCATGGAGATGTCGGCCACCACCACGTCAGGCTTGAGCTTCCGGGCCATGGAAATCAGGGCGCGCCCGTTCCGGGCCGTGCCCACCAGGTCGAATTCCTCCTTCAGGATGCCCTTTAAGCCCTCCAGGAGAATGGTGTGGTCGTCGGCCAGGAGAACGCGCGCCCGGTTCATGGAATAGCCTCCCTCCGGGATTGCCGCCGGCAGGGCCTTAAAGGAAAAGGGAATTGCCGTAGATTAACAAAGAGAATCGCGCAGATGAAAGTTTTTTCGACCCCCTGCGGGCGGCATCATCCCCCGGAAAGCCGCCGGGCGATTTCCCGGGCAGGGATGAGGCCCGTGGCTGCGGCGGACACGATGTTTCCCGCCACCCCCGGGCCGTCCCCGGCCACGAAGAGCCCGGAAACGGCGGTCTCCAGGTTTTGGCCCGTGTTCACCTGGGTGGCGAAGAACTTGATTTCCGGGGCGTAGAGCAGGGTCTCGTCATTGGCCACCCCGGGCACCACCTGGTTCAGCTTTTCCAGCCCCTCCACCACGTTCACCAGGATGCGCTCGGGAAGGGCCATGGCGATGTCGCCGCACACCACCTGGGTGAGGGTGGGGGTGATGGTGCTTTTCCGCACCCGGGACCAGGTGGAGCGGCGTCCGCGCTTCAGATCCCCGAACCGCTGGAGCAGGGGGTTGCCCCCGCCGATGCCCGAGGCCAGGCGTCCGATGGACTCACCATAGGCATGGTTGTCCGTCACGGGCTCGGACAGCACCACCTTGGACAAAAAGGCGAAGTTGGAGTTTTCCGACTTTTTGTCCGTGTAGGCATGGCCGTTGACGCAGGCGAAGTCCCGGTAGCTCTCCCGGGCCACGTAGCCCCCGTGGTTGGTGCAGAAGGTCCGGGTCTGGTCGTCGTACCGGTTGGTCTGGATGAAGAAGGTGGGGTCGTAGATGATCTCGCAGAGGTCGGCGAGGATTTCCTGGTGCACCTCCACCCGCACCCCCACCTCGATGCCCCGCTGGGAGAGGCCGATGCCGAACCTGGCCGCCGTCCGGGCCACCCAGTCCGCGCCCCAGCGCCCCGGGGCCAGGATGGCGTTTTTGCAGGGGTAAATCCCCTTGTCCGTCACCACGGCCTTCACCTCCCCCTTTTCCACCACCAGGTCCAGGGCCTCTTCCCCGGTGTGGATGGCCGTCCGTTTTTCCACCTGGGCCACCATGCGGGCGATGTGGCCCGGGAGCCGGTCCGAGCCCAGGTGTTTTTGGCGGATGAGGAGGAGGTCCATGCCGTACTTCCGGGCGTTTTTCCGGATGGCCCGGGCTGCTTCCATGTCCGTGGGATACACGGGCCCGTCCATGCCGAATTGGTTGAACACGGTCTCGGTATCGGCGATGAGGGCCTCGGCCTCCTCCAGGGGCATGAACTGGGTGAGGTCGGTCTTGCCCAGGCGGGGGATGAAGTTCAATTTGCCGTCGGAAAAGAGCCCCGCGCCCCCCATGCCGCATAGGATCTGGCAGGGATCGCAGCCCCGGCAGGCCGTGCCCTGGACCTGGGACGGGCAGGACCGCTTTTGGGGAGGCAGGCCTTTTTCGATGAGAAGCACCCGTGCCCCAAGGTTCTCTCCCAGGGAATGGGCCGCGAAAAGCCCGGCAGGTCCGCCCCCTACGATGATCACGTCCCAGGGCTGGTTTTTTGCTTTATCGGGCATGGAAATCTCCAGCGGATCGATGGTTTGGCCGGGCGGCATCCCGCCTTTTCCGGCCCGGGTGTGGATAGACGTTGTTTCATAACCTCCATCCAGCCAATAGCCCTTTATCCATGCCAATCCTCCGTAGTGCGCCAATTTTTCGGCGGATAAGGGCCTATCTGCTGGAAAACGCAAAGTTTTTTGAAAGGAGGTGCGGGGGAACACTTTTTTTCAAAAAGTGTTCCCCCCGCAAAAGCCCTTTTCAAATAGGTTATGAAACAGCTTCTAAAGGCTGGTGAGGATCCGCCGCACCAGTCCCTTGTCCGTGTCCTGTTCCCGCATGAGGAGCAGGCGGCCCAGTTGCTCGTTGATGGAGTCCTCCACCTTTTTCCTCAGTTCCATGAGGGCCTCCGGGTCATTCTCCCGGCCCTGGTACTTTTTTGTGGAAATGGGCCGGCCAAAGGAGAAGTAGAACCGTTCCGGCCGGGGGATGGGGGTGAAGGCCAGGCCCCGGGCGATGGGGGGCACAGCCTCCCCGTCCCTCAAAAGCCGGCTCATGCCCGGGATCTTTTGGGCCAGGCGCCCCAGCCGGGACACCATGAAGTCGTCGGCGTCCAGGAGGATGGAAAAGGCGTTGTCCGGCCCCACCGAGGCCAGGGGCAGAATGGGGTAGCCGTGGGTCATGGCCAGGCGGGCAAAGCCGGTGCGGTTTTTCCACACCAGTTTGTA
>JAHJUF010000006.1 GCA_018829095.1 Pseudomonadota bacterium
GGGCCACCTGGGCCTTGTAGCCAAAGTCCCGGGCGAGGTCCGTGCCGCCGCCGGTGATGGTGGAAGGCTGCTGGTCTCCGGCAGCCGGGTCGAGGTCCCCGCCGCCGCCTTCGGAGGTGTAGTCAAACCCGGCGGGCGGCGTGGGGATGGACACGATGTACTTCCCATCGTCCAGGCCCGAGAAAAGATAGCCCCCGGCGGAGTTGGTGGTCACCGTGGCCAGGAGGGGCTCCCCTCCGTCCAGGATTCCGTCCCCGTCCGTGTCTCCGTACAGGCGCACCGCCACCCCGCCCATGCCCGGCTCCCCGGCGTCCTGGGTTCCGTCGCCGTCCACATCGTTAAAAACCGTGTCGCCGATGGTGCCTTCGATGTTGAAGCCGAAGTTGGGCTCCGAGGGCTCGGTGGTGAAATCGAGGTCTGCGCTCAGGTTGTCTATGGCCAGAGTCCGAGCGGCCGCCGGTACGGTGGTGGCGAAGTAGTCCGTGAGCACCCCGGCCGTATCCGTGATGCGGATGTTGTAGTCCGCCCCTCCGGCCTCCACCCCTGAAAACCGGAAGGTGCCGTCCGCGGCCGTGGTGGTGCTGGCAATGACAAAGGAGCTGGCGTCCCGAAGCTCCACCGTGATTCCGGGGATGCCCGTTTCGGCGTTGTCGTCGAAATCCGGGGAGTTGTTGTCGTCGTTGCCGTCTTCGTCCGGGTCCAGCCAGACCCGGTCCTTGATGGTCGCGTTGGAGGGGTTGTTGAAGCCGAAGTCCGCATTCAGGACCGCGTCTCCCGCGTCCAGGTTCAGCACCAGGACCTGGGCTCCGGTGGTGTAGGTGTAGCCCGTCAAAGACGCCTGGGCCACGTCCACCAGGGCGAAGTAATCCTCCGTGCCCGAGGCCGTGACCCCGGCGAAGAGGTACAGGCCCCCGGGCCCGGTGACCGATGAGGTCACGTAGGTGTCGTCTCCGCCCACTCCCACCTCCGGGATGCCGTCCCCGTCATCCAGGTAAAGCTCCACGATGACCCCGGAAATGCCCGGCTCACCGGCGTCCTGGATCCGGTCCGAATCCGCGTCGCTCCAGACCCGGTCGCCGATGGTGGCCGTGCCCGGGGCCGGGGCGAAGCCCAGATCCGCGTCCAGGTAGGCCTGGCCGGCCGCGAGGTCAAAGGGGTTGGTCCGTTTGTCCGAGTGGCCCGACGGCGAGGACTGGAAAAGCCCGGCGGGCAGGCCGGCCGTCACCTCCGCCCAGTATCCGGTCCCCGGCGACACCCCTGTGAACAGGTAGCGGCCCGTGGCGTTGGTGAGGGTGGTGAGGAGCGGGGTCCCGTACTGGTCCTTCAGGGTCACCGTGACATTGGCCAGGCCTGATTCCCCGGCGTCCTGGACCCCGTCGCCGTCCGCGTCCAGCCAGACGTAGTCCCCCACCGAAGCCGAGGCGGAACTGGGATTCACCACCTGATTCACCGCGCTGTCGCTCATGGGCAGGGGCATCTCCGCCGTGGAGACCCAGGCCGTGTTCAGGATTTGGGAAAGCCCCGTGGGCAGGGGGTCCCGCACGGTGACGGTGTAGGTGAGGGTGAGGCTTTCGCCCGGGGCCAGACTGTAGCCGTCCGAGGCGGACACCAGGCCCGGCGGGTCACCTCCGGCCGTGACGACCACGCCTCCGGACAGGGCCGGTATGGTGAACTGGATGCCCTGGACCCAGGCCGGAAAATCCTCGCCGCTCCAACGTCTCTCCAACCGCACGCTGGTGTCGGAAAGGTAACGGGCCGAGAAAATGGGCCGCGGATAGTTGTTATTCGTGTTGTTGCATCCGTTATACACAAGGGCCATGCGGCTGGTGGTGCCGGAGGCGTTGTCCACGGCCTGGTCGTAGGTCAGGGCCGCGCTGTCGCCGTCCGGCTTGAACCGGTAATCCACCTGGATGTTCGGGTGGGTGAGGGCGTAGACCTCGAAATCGACGGCGTTGCTGTTGACCTCGATGCCGCAGGCCACCGTGGTTTCCGTGGCGTTCTGGTTCACGCCGTCGCCCAGGGTGACGACCACGCCTTCCGGCCCGTCCCCAACTCCGTTGTCATTGGTGTGCCCCGTGCCCCATACCCAGGTGTGGTCCCTGGCCACGGAGGTCGTGAGCGCCGTGGTGCCGTATTCTCCCGTGGCGTCGACGCCGTTACCGCCGTTGTTGGTCTGGACCCTGACCCTCTGGACCGTCCACTCGCTGCCCCATTCCACCGCCATGACCGTGCTCGTGGCGGTGGTCAGGGAGTTGGCGCCCCCTGCGTCCCGGGTCCAGTTGATGGTGTTGGCTCCGGAAGGCCAGATCCGGGCGGCGACGTTCTTGTTGTCCGAGGTCTGGGTTTCGGCCGTGTCGCAGCCCGCGCCGTAAAAACCGCCCATGAGCATGACCTGGTTGATGTCGGTCCAGGCGGTTCCCGTTGTATCCGTGCCGCTGACCGCGGCGTTGGTGTGCGCCACCCGCTGGACATCCAGGAGTTTGAACCCGTCGGTGGCCTGTCTGCTGGTGCACTCCACCACGGTGACCACGCCCACCCAGTTGTCCACCGCGTTGCCCCGGGTGAGGCCGATCCGGTTGTTTGCTCCGGAAACGGCCAGGTCGCCGGTGCCCAAGGGATCCGAGGCAAGGGCCGCGTAGTTGACGTTGGGGGCCCGGGCGTTTGAGTTGTTGCCCCCCGAACCGCGCACGATGACAAAGTAGTCCTGGGCCAGGTCCTGGTTCAGGGTCAGGTCGTAGGTGGTGCCCGTGAAGGTCCCAGGGCCCAGGTAGTACTCGGTCACCCGAATGGGGCCCTGGGTCGTTGTCTGAACTTTCACGTCATCAATGTACCATCCGCCCCATTGCCAGGAACCGTCGGTAGAAATCATCCAACGCCATTGCACCTGGGATTTCCCGGCCGCATAGGAGGTGGCGTTGTTGACGAACAGACTCCAGGCGGAGTCCGTCCGGGCTGCGCCGGCACTTTCACCGAACGTCCAGACGGTGGTCCAGCCCCCTCCGTTGACGTTGCATTGAAGCCGGGCGTAGTCGTAAGTGTTGCCCTCGATTTCCAGCCACTCCCAGTAGGAGAGCTGGACCGAGGCGTCGTTGGAAAAATCATAGATGGGGGAATACAGGTAGATGCCGGAATTGATGGAGAGGGAATAAAGATCGTTAAGGTCCGTACCCCAGCAGTTCGTGCCCGGATTGGTGTGATCGTTGTCCGGCCCTCCTCCGTAGCAGTTGGTGGCGCACTTCCCGGCAGTGGGGGGCGACACGGTGGCAGGGGCCCCCAGTTCCCAGTTCATGAGGGGGGTCCCGTCATCCGCTCCTGTAGTGAAGCCTTGGCCCCCGGACTCGAAATCGTTAAAATACGTGGTGCCCCTGGACGGCGATGTCACCGCCGAGCTTCCCGCCACGTATCCCACCCCGGCCGGCACCGGGTCGTAGATGGCGATGCCCGTGGCGTCACCCGGGGCCGTGAAGG
This sequence comes from Pseudomonadota bacterium, assembly GCA_018829095.1. Taxonomy (GTDB): domain Bacteria; phylum Desulfobacterota; class Desulfobacteria; order Desulfobacterales; family Desulfatibacillaceae; genus JAHJUF01. Next base: position 3,469 of record JAHJUF010000006.1, read on the forward strand.
GGTTGATGACCGTGATGCTGTAGGAATAGGTGTCTCCCGGGGACAGGGGGTCCGTGCCCAGGGTGGACTTTTCCATGATGAGGTCGCCGAAGGTGTTGAACACGAAGTCCGAGGTGACGAAGTCCTGGGTCACCCCTCCCACGGTCCGGTGGCCCGTCGCGTCCACCGTGTTCCGGGTCAGGTCACCGGCCGCGCGGCCGATGGTGTTTCGGGCCGTGAAAACGATGGTGATCTGCTGGTTGGGCTCCATGCTCCCCAGGATGCCGCTGCCCCAGGTGAGGGTCTGGCCGGAGATGGAGGGATTGGTCGTGTCCGTGGTCTTGTCGGCCAGGGTGATGAAGGCGGTGCCGGTCTGGTAGGACCAGCCCGCCGGAAGGGTGTCCACCACGGACACGTTGTCCACCTCAAAGTCGTAGGAGCCCACCATCAGGGTATAGGTGGCGTCCTCGTTGGCCGTGGTGGGCAGGACCACGGGATCGGTCTGCTTGTCCACGGTGAGAACCAGTTCCACCAGGCCGGTTCCCGGCACGGTGGTGTAGCCCACGTCAATGGCCGGGGCGCCCGTGGGGGCGGTCTCGGGGTTCTGGCCATAGGCGATGGCAATGGGCCCCGTGGCCCAGATATTGGCCTCGGACAGGTCCCCGTCCGTGTCCCAGACGTACTGGGTCTGGAGCCGGTTCAGGGTGTAAGTGAAATCGTAGGCTCCATCATTGTCCTCGTCGATGAAAACCCGGGTGTTGTCCGTGGCCGATGTGATGAAGATGCCCGAGTCGTCCCGGTCCGCACCCGTTGTGTCCACGGGCTGGGCCCCCGGGGCCCAGCCCATGTAGTGCTCCTGGGCCAGCATGAAGGCCGGCACCAGGGAATAGCCCCAGTCGTGGGTGTTGCCCTCGGCCCCCGTGGTGTGCCCCGCCGTGTCGATGGTGGAGATGCCCCAGAAAGGGGCCGTGCCCTTCATGTACACCGCCGAGTCCACGGGCACGTAGCTCCCCACCTCGTCGCCGAAGGAGACCGTCTCGTGGGGGTCTATGTCGAAGCTGCCGGTGATGGTGGTGGTCTGGTAGCTTATGGTGATGGCGGCGGCGTTGGGGTTGTGGAGATAGATGTCCGTGGGGTCGTTCAAGGCCGGGTTGGCGCCGTCCACCGGGGCGTAGTACTCGTCGTCCCAGAACCCCCGGGGAAAGGCCGAAAGCCCCCGGATCTCGTAGTTGTCCCCCTGGTCGCCGATGATGTACTGGATCTGGAGGGTGCTGTTGCCCTCGATGCGCGTGCCCGTGTTCAGGCTGGCGGACAGGGCGCTCACCCGGTCCAGGAGGAAAACTTCCCCGGCGTCCAGATTCACCACCGTGCCGTCGGCAAAGCCGTCCCGGGTCCAGTCCAGCGGGTCATAGGTGCCGTTGTGGTCCAGGTCCACCTGGACCTGGGTGCCGTCGGCCGTGGCCTGGATGAGGGCGAAGACCCGGTCGAAGTCCTGGAGGTTCTGCGCCCCCGAAGCCAGGTCCTCCCCAAAGGGAAGGATGTAGGTGGTGAGCTGGGGCCGGACCGGATAGACTTCCCAGGCCACGGCCAAAAGCGTCCCCGCCTGTTCGGTCCAGGAAGCCCGGGTGACCGTGGTGGCCCCGCCGGCCACGTAGATGCGGTCCCGGCCGTCGTAGCACGGGCCGCCGCCGCAGGCGGTCATGGAGGTGGTGCGCGGGAGGGGTATATTGGTGCTTTCAAAGGTGTAGCTGTCACCCTTGTTGTTCAGGGCCACCGTCTGGTCCGCCGTGGCGGGGTTGTCCGGGTTGAAATCGTAGCCATCCTCCCAGTGGTCGTAATACACCGTGGTGTTGTCCGAACCCGCCACGATGGCAATGACCGCGTGCATGCCGGAGGTGGTCTGGTCGTTGGCCCCGATGGTGTCCAAGACCAGCATCATGTAGTCCTCATCGCCGGGGATGTAATACTCCGAGTACCCGGCCTGGACCCCTGCCAACGCCCCGGAAGCCAGGACCATCAGGCCCAGAAAAACTATGGCTCCCGCTGCGCGCCTCGTCATCATTTCCCGAGCTTTCATGGTGCAATTCTCCCAGCAGACAGGCGATCGGCGCGGATCCGGCGCTGTTTCGTTTCCTGGTCCGCACGGGGAAACAGAGGCTCCTCTACCCTGCTACGGAAAAAATTTTAGGGGCATGGCGCTACCCAAAGCCCATTCGACTCTTCGGTTTAAGCCTATACAAAATAACCATCCCCCTCCATCTCCACAAGCCCCTGGGGTATGAAATATTTCACGATTTCAGGGACGTGGCGCGGCTCTCCCGGGGCGGAAACGGCTCCGGCAGCGCGAACGGGGGAAAGGGGAACGAGCAGTCCCATAGGCCGCCGCCCTTTCATAGATTTCAGGAATGACCAAAAAAGAAAAAAGCTTTCGGACTAACTAGGGGAATCACTATAAATTGCGGCAGGGGGGCTGGCGAAAAATTCCCTTCAGGACTTGATCGCGTAGAGGACCCACCGCCGGCGGTCCCACAGGAGGGTTTTCACCCGGGAGGCCTGGGAGTTTAGGAGGCGGTCCAGGGTGGCGGTGACCTGGGGAAGGTCGCCGCCGTAGTCGTGGACAGCCAGGGCCCCGCCCGGGGAAAGGCGTTCCCACGCCAGGGAGAAGTCCCGGGCCACGCTCTCCGGGGCGTGGTGGCCGTCCAGGAAGGCGAAGCACAGGCGTTTAGGCGGCAGAAAGACCTCCCGGCTGTCGCCCCGGATCACCCGGAGGTTGCCGCATCCGGCCGTGGCCCGGGAAAACACCTCCCACTGGGTCTGACCTGGAAAGCCCTTGAGGGCCGAGGCGTACAGGCCCGCCATGGTGCGGCCGCTACGGTTTTCGGTGTGGTCCAGCCCGGGGTCAAAGGCGTCCACCACCCAGAGAGTTTTTTCGTCCTGTTCCCGGGCCAGGAGATCGCAGAGCTTTTTGGTGCCCCCGCCCAGGAAGGCCCCGATCTCCAGGAGGTCCCCCGGCACGGACAGGATGTGGTGGCGGGTGATGAACTCCACCAGGCCCTCGTAGCCCACCCAGTCCGTGGAGACCAGGGGCAGGCCCAGACGCCCGGCCGCGGACCGGCCCGCGTCCGCTACGGCGAACAGTCCCCGCATGACGCCCGGCGGCGCGTGGTCCCGGACCAGGGATTTCAGGAAGGTTCGCACGCGGGATTCCTCAATCGAACTGCCCCAGGTACTTGAGGTACATGCGGAGGGAATGGGTGAACCCGTAGCGGTTGCGCTTCTTCACGTGCCAGCCGAAGGTGAACTGGTGAAAAAGGTCAAAGGCCCGGTTGGGGGGCAGGCGGATGAGCCGCCGGATCAGGGGTTCGGCCCCTGGCCAGCGCACGGCCGCGTAGAAGAGCCGCTGGAGGTTGGCCAGGGCCCGGGCGTCTGGGTGGGCGATCACCGAGGAGCCGTAAAAGGAGCGGCCCACAGGGTCCCCGGTCAGAAGCCCCATGTCCCGGCTCATGTCCAGAAGCCGGGTACCCGGGTAGGGCTGGGCGATGGAGGCGCAGGGGTACCAGGGCTTGATCCTCCGGTTCACCCGCACGGTCTCGAAGGCCTCCTCCAGGGTCTCGGTGGGCATGCCCAGCACGTTCTGGGTCTTGTACTGGATGCCGTGTTTCCGCAACAAGGCGGCGCACCGGACGATGTCCTCCTCGTCCAGATTCTTCTTCATGATCTCTTCCCGAACCCGGGGGCTGCCGCTCTCCACCCCGAAGAGCACGCAGAAGCAGCCGCTGGCCGCCAGGCCCTCCACCACCTCCTCGTCCATGTGCCGGGCGTGGCTGATGACGAAATAGGGCAGGCGCAGGTCGCGGGAATAGGTGTCCACAAACTCGGCGAACCACTTTTTGTCCAGGGTGAAGATGTCGTCGGAGAAGTCGAACACCCGGGTGTTCCAGGCCCGGGCCAGGTACTGGAGTTCCTCCATGACGTGGCCCACGCTCCGGCGGCGGACATAGGGGCCCAGGCCCCGGTACAGCTCCCGGTACTTGCGGTTGGCGCAGAAGGTGCACGAAAAGGGACAGCCCCGGCCGGTGATGACCCGCTTGGTGGGGGAGTTCCCCAGGAAGGGGTAGTCCATGTAGAGGCTGCGCCTGGGGATGGGGTGGCTGTCCAGGTCCCGCACCAGGGGGCCCAGGGGGTTGTCATGCACCACGCCCCCCGCCTTGACCCGGAAATTGGGCACGTCCGTGGGCAGTTCCCCGGCCCGGCAGCGGTTCACCAACTCGGGAAAGCCCAGCTCCCCCTCCCCCCGGCACACGGCGTCCACAGCCGGGTGTTCCACGATTTCCGGGGCAAAGGTGGGGTGCGCGCCTCCCAGAACCACCAGGGGCGGGGCGGGCAATTCCTTCAGGCGCGAGGACACGGCCAGGACCCAGCCGACGTTCAAGCTGGTGCAGTGGATGGCCGCCATTTCCGGGGCAAAGGCCACGAGTTTCCGCCACCATCCCCGCTCCTGGAGGAAGAAGCGCACGTCATGCCCCTGGCGCTCCAGGATTTCCGCGAGGATGAGGGTGCCCTGGATTTCATCCCAGATGTCCTGGAGAAAGGCGATGCGCATGGGCCACCGTGGAAGTTCGGGAAAAATGCGGGGGCTTTCGGCCGCCGGAAGCCCCCTGACCGGGGAACATCCCACGAAACCCGAAAGTTGGCAACCCGGGGCGCAGGGGCCCCTTTTTTTCCTGAAGGCCCCGGCCCGGGCGGAGTTCGGCCTCCAGGGCTTCCGGAACCCCACGGGCGAGGATTTCGCCCGTCTGGCGCCGCCCGCCCCCCCCTGGACGGGAACCGGCGGCCAAAGGCCTAAGCCCCGGGCAGGGGGGATGATGCCCTGCGGGCCTTCCCCGGGCCCCTGTCCCGATGCCGATTCCGGGCCCGAAGCCTCCCCTTTCCGCCTGATATTCATACCAAAGCATGAGGAATCCCTCCTTTGCCGGGCCCAAGTCTCGTTCTGAGGACGGAGGCGGACAACCCCTGGTATGACGCAAAAAACACACTTGGTCCTGATTGATTCCTCCCTCCCATCTGGTTAGACTTCTTACCAAGAACCATCAGTATCTCATCCCCGGCCCGCCCCAGGGCCAGCAGCTACCCAGAAGGACCTTCAAGGGAGGAAATCATGAAACGCGCGGCCTTGATTGCTGTTCTCGTACTCCTCGTGGTCACCCCGGGCCTGGTGCTCGCCGGCGGCAGCACCGCCCCCACAAAGTGCAAGACCCGCTACCCCGTGGTTCTGGCCCACGGAGCCGGCGTCACGGCCAAGGTGTTCGGGATCGTCGACGCCTGGTGGGGCATTGAGGACGCCATCGAGGACGAGGGCGGCAATGTGTACATCACGGCTGTCAACGGCATGGACGGCACGGCCGCCAAAGCGGTGGAATTCAAGCGCCAGTACCTGCAAATCCTGGCCGCAGCCCGCACTTCCAAGGCCAATATCATCGGCCACTCCCACGGCACCCTCTATACCCGCTACGCCATCTCCAACCTGGGCCTCTCCTCCAAGGTGGCCTCCTACACCAGCCTCTCCGGCCCCCACCGGGGCTCCTGCATCGCGGACATCCTGGTGTACAAGCTCCCCAGCCCGCTCCTTTCCATGGCGGCGAGCGTCATCGACGTGGCCTACTCCCTGGTCATGGGGGATGACAACCCCAACACCCTCCAGATGGGCTACGACCTCTGCACGGACTACATGATCAACGTGTTCAACCCCAATACGCCCAACGTCTCCGGGGTCTACTACCAGTCCTGGGCCGCCAAGGCCAAGTGGGGCTGCCCCAGCGTCTACATGGAGCCCACCTGGCTCATCATGAAGGCCATCGAGGGGGACAACGACGGCCTAGTCTCCGTGAACAGCGCCAAGTGGGGCAACTACCGCGGCGCCCAGGAAGCGGCCTGGTGGAGCCCCGGAGTTGACCACATCAACATGGTCGGCCACTTCTTCGGCCTGACCCCCGGCTTCGACGCCCCCGAGTTCTACGTGTCCATCGTCAAGGATCTGAAGAGCCGCGGGTACTAAGCCTCCGGGCTTCATCCGGCGCAATAATTCGGGCGGCCTTCCCATCCGGGAGGGCCGCCCTTTTTTCGTTCTCCCAATCTTGCCATCAAACGGTCTTTGGGGTAGGTAGTCAGGCAGGCCGGGGCCGCCAAACCGGCCAGCGGCAAAAGGAAAAGAAAATCAGATGGTTGGGCGGATTGCGCGGCCCGGCTCCCCCAGCCCGGACCAGGAAGGATTCCCCATGGCCGAAGATCTCAAAAAAATGTACCGCACCGTGGTGGCGGAGAATTTCCCGCCCCGGATGGAGGTCCATTTCGTGGACGGCGATGCCCGCCAGGTGCTTGCCTATGAAAAGGTGACCTGGGAGGTGGGCGGCGAGCGCAAGGGCCTGCGCTACGGCGAGAACCCGGGCCAGGAGGCGGCGCTGTACCGGCTGGCCAACGGCAACCTGACCCTGGGGGAGGTCACCACCCTGGCCCCGGGGCGGTGGCTGGTGTCCGACGCCGAGCTTCTCCAGTCCGGCAAGCACCCGGGCAAGACCAACTTGACGGACGCGGACAATGCCCTGAACATCCTGAGGTACCTGACGGATTCCCCCACCGCCATCATCGTGAAGCACAACAACCCCTGCGGCGCGGCCCAGGCGGGCAGCCTGGAGGAGGCCTACGCCAAAGCCTACATGGCCGACCGGGTGGCGGCTTTCGGCGGCTGCATCGCGGTCTCCGCCTCGGTGGACAAGGCCACGGCCGAGGCCATCAGCGCCCAGTACGCCGAGGTGGTGGTGGCACCGGACTTTGAGGAGGGCGTGCTGGACATCCTGGCCCAACGGAAGAACCTCCGGGTCATGGCCATCCGGAACATGGACCGCCTGGCGTCCTTTGCCTCCCAGCGGGTGGTGGACTTCAAGAGCCTCATGGACGGCGGCATCGTGGCCCAGTGGTCCTTTGTGCCCCAGGCCCGGAAAAAGGAGGACCTGCCCCTGGCCACGACCACCCACCAGGGCGTAGAGATCGCGGTGAACCGCGCCCCCACGGACTCCGAGTACGCGGACATGCTCTTCGGCTGGCTGGTGGAGGCCGGGGTGACGTCCAACAGCGTCCTCTACATCAAGGACCGCTGCACCGTGGGTATCGGCACCGGGGAGCAGGACCGGGTGGGCGTGGCCCAGATCGCCCGGGACAAGGCGTACCGCAAGCTCGCGGACCGCTACTGCTTCCAGGAGACGGGCACCTCCTACAACGACCTTTCCGACCCGGACCAAAAAGCGGAAATCGACGACAGGGTGGCCCGGGAAAAAGGCGGGCTTCCGGGCTCGGCCATGGTGTCCGACGCCTTCTTCCCCTTTCGGGACGGCGTGATGGTGGGGCTCTCCGAGGGCGTCACCGCCGTGATCCAGCCAGGCGGGGCCCAGAACGACCGCGACGTCATCGCCGCCGTGAACGAACACAACGCCACCATGGTCTTCACCGGCCAGCGCTCCTTCAAGCACTGAAAAACCGAGGGGGGCCATTTGGCCCCCCTTATTTCAGGACGGTTGCCGGAAGAAAATCCCCCCTGGCCCCCCTTTTTCAAAGGGGGGAACCCGGCCACGTCACCCGTATCATCCTGTCTTTCCTGCGTAATCTTCGATTATTCTTGATGAAGCTGCAACAAGTCCTGAAGCCAATCCCAACCGTCACCCCGGCGAAGGCCGGGGGCCAGTCTTTTCAACAGGTTACAAAGGCCCTGGATCCCGGCCTTCGCCGGGATGACGACTTGTTGCATCACCATCATTCTTGACGGGTTCGTAAAGAGCCAAAAGGCTCGTCATTCCGGCGAAAGCGGGAATGACGAAGAGCATAGCTTTTCGACTTTTTACGAGGCCATCATTCTCAAAAACAATCCCTATCCCTCCAGAACCGGGAAATACGCCTTGGGCTTTCCGGGCATGGGCTCGCAGGCCGCGTCGGCCATGCGGAGGATCAGGTCCTCACGCCACCACGGGCCGTAAAGCTGCATGCCCATGGGCAGGCTGTTTTCGTCCAGGCCCACGGGGAAACTGATGCCCGGCAGGCCGCAGAGGTTGCCCGGGAACACGAACCGCATGAGTTCCGTCACGGCCGCGAGATCGCTCCACCCGTACTCGTCCCCGCCGGGAGGGATGAGGGGCGCGGTGATGGCCGTGGCGGGGGTGGCCAGGGCGTCCACCTGGGAAAAGACCCCCCGCCAGATCTCCATGGCCGCCCCCCGCCACCGCAGGGCGTGGACGTAGTCCGTGGCCAAAAGCGCCCGGGCCACCGCCAGGTTGATGCGCACCGTGGGGGCCATGCGCCGGAGGAACGCCCGGTATTTCGCCATGGCCGCCGCCATCTCGGCCAGGATGATGACCACGTGGGCCACCCGCTGGGCGTCCAGGTCCGGCACCTGAACCTTCACGATCCGGGCCCCGGCCTCCGACAGGCGGGAGATTCCGGCACGGCAGGCGGCCACTATCCGGGGGTCCGCGTGGGAGAACCAGGGCTCATACACCCCTACGGAAAGCCCGGACAGGTCCCGGTCCCCGAAGCGGCCCAGGCTGGGGGGCGGCTGGTCCAGGGTGTTCACGTCCGCCGGGTCGGGCCCGGCCATGGCGAGATAGGCCGCCGCCGCGTCCGGCACGCTGACCGCGATGGGGCCGAGATGGGCCATGGACCAGCACAGGGGAAAGGCCCCGTGTTCGGATACCCGGCCCCAGGTGGGCTTCAGCCCCACCAGACCGCACAGGGCCGCCGGGATGCGGATGGACCCGCCGCCGTCCGCCCCCAGGGCCACGGGGCAGACGCCCGCCGCCACGGCTCCGGCCGGGCCGCTGGAGGAACCTCCCGTGTCCCGGGCCGGGTCCCAGGGATTTTTCGCCGCGCCCGTATGCACGTTCTGGCCCGTGGGGTTGATGCCGATCTCGTGCATGGCGGCCTTGCCCAGGATGAGGGCCCCGGCCGCCCGGAGGCGGGCCACGGAGGTGGCGTCAGCCGCAGCGGGCGTTTTTCCCAAAAAGGCCGTGCCCACGAAGGTGGGGTATCCAACCACGTCCACCTCGTCCTTGACAGCCACGGGCACCCCGTCCAGGGGGGAGAGGGGCCGCCCGGCGGCCCACCGCGCGGCCGAGGCCCGGGCCTGGCCCATCACGTCCTCCTCGTGGACGGAAACGAAATGGTTGAGCCCCCGGCTGTCCCGGATGGCGGCCAGGGCCCGGGCCGCAGCGTCTTCCGGTCCGGGGCCGCCCTGGGCGTATTGCCGGGTATAATCCGCAGCCGTGGCATAGGGCCCGAAGCCTCCCGCCCCGCCCGGGGCCGCCAGGGGGACCGGCTCCGGGGCATCGTCCGCCCCAGGGGCCGGGGAGCGGGATGTGAAGGCCGGGGGGTGATCCGTGGCCAGGTCCCGCCAGGCGGTCACCCCCGCGTCGGCCAGGAGCTTCCGGAGGGCCAGGGGGCCAGCCAGGGGGGTTTCCAGGACCCTGGCGGCGGCCGGGAGGGCCCGGCCGATGATTTTGGGCAGGTTCAGGGATTTCAGGTCGTAGCCGGGCATGGGAATCTCCTGGAAAAGGTTTTCGGATGAAGGAGAATACCACGGGTCGGGGTGGGGCGCAAAAAAACGGAGGGCGGTCGCCCGCCCTCCGTGGGTCAGCGCCGGGTCCGGTAAGGGGTTTAGGAGGTATGGGGAGCTCCTGGCGGCAGGTGCTCCTTCATAACGTTCCGAACCGGGTGCGCTTTCCTTGGAACATTTCTACTGCCGGTCGATAGGAGTGTCAAGAAGGAAATAGCAGATGAATCCCATGATGGGCAGCGGGATGGCCTCGTTTTTTTTCAATAGTACGGGGTGGATTCAGGAGAAATCCTTGCCAGCCGGGGGGTTCGGGGGCCCGGGCAGGCTCTTGACCCACAGGTCCCGCTGGGGGAAGGGGATGGTGACGCCGTTCTCGGCGAACTTCCTGTTGATGGCGAACCGGATCTCGCTCTCCACGGCCAGGAAGAACTCCACGTGAGTCCAGAACCGGAGATGGAAGACCAGGGACGAGTCCCCGAAATCCTTGAACAGAACATCCGCCTTGGGGCGCTTGAGCACCCGGGCGGCCTCCTCCGCAGCCTGAAGAAGAAGCTTCTTCACCAGGTCCACGTCCGACCCGTAGGCCACCCCCACCACTATCTTCCGGCGGATCCGCAGGTCCTTGAAGCTCCAGTTGGTCACCTGGCTGGAGATGAATTCCGAGTTGGGGATGATGAGGGAGGCGTTGTCGTAGGTCTGGATGACCGTGGAACGGACGTTGATCTTGGCCACCTCGCCCCACACGCCTTGCACCTCCACCGCATCCCCCACCTGGATGGGCCGTTCGAACAGGAGGATGATGCCGGACACGAAGTTGCTGAAAATGTTCTGGAGGCCGAACCCCAGCCCGATGCCGATGGCGCCCAGGGCCACGGTGAGGGATGTGGCGGAAACCCCCAGGGCGTTCAGGGCCACCAGGATGCCCAGGCCCCACAAGGCATAGGAGGTCAGGGTGGTGGCCGACTCCTTCACCCCCTCCTCCATGCCGCTGTCCGCCAGGACCCGGTCCCGGAACACCCGGGAGAAAACGCGGATCAGCACGCGGGTGAGGCCCAGGATGAGCACGGCCCACACCAGGGACAGGGCCGAGAAGCGCATATCCCCCACGGGAACGGCCCGGTTCAGGGCTTTGAAGAAGGAGAGCACCGTGGACGGATCGGCCCCCCAGGCCACCAGGAACGCCGCGCAAGCCCCGCCGGCCCAGGCCACCCAGGCCAGGCGCAAAAGGAGCCAGGCCCCGGGATGCATGGCCGGGCGTTCGGGGTCCTTGGCCTCGGAGACAAGGTGCAGACCCTCCTCCCCCTCGGTCAGGGCCCGGAGAAGGACCACGATCCAAAGAAGGGCCACCAGGGTCCGGCAAAAGGAAGTGACCCAATAAACGGCCAGGGCGCCGTAGCCCGAAAGGTCCAGGGCCAGCGCCCCCCCCGCCCCCAGCCAGGCGGCGGTCGCGGCCCCGTTCCGCAGCGCCCGCCACCGGAGGGGAGCCGACTCCGGGTCGTCCATCCGGGAAAGGCGCATGAAATGCAGGATAAAACCGCCCAGGCCCAGGTAGAACGCCACCCGGAGCACGAAAAACAGGCTGCTTTCCCCGCCCAGGGCCCAGGAAACCGCCAGGTACAGGGAGAATCCCCCGGCCCCCAACCAGGCCAGGATCCGGGCCGGGCGGTTGGCGGCGCCGGACAAGGGGCCACGGTTTCCCTCCCGGGCGAACCGGAGGTACTGGAGGCCCCAGAGGGCGAAGAGCCACACGGCCAGGAGCCGGGTCACGGCCGGGACCAGGGGGATGTCCTCCCAGGGCCCCACGAAGCGGGCGTAGGCGTAAAGGTAGGCGGCCAGCGCCGCCAGGGCCAGGGTCCGGCCGGCCATGACCAGGGCCCGGCGCCGGGAAAACCAGTCCGCTGCCTCCTTTTTCCGGGCCGCCAGGCGCAGCATGACCCGCCCGGTCCGGGATGCCGCCAAAAGAAGCGCCGCCAGGAAGACGGAAAAATGCAGGAAGGAGAAGCCCTCTTCCCACAGGAGATCTCGCCGGCCCGCCCAGAAGGAGGGCGCGGCCAGGTCCGCCAGCCGCAGGGCGGCCCGGCTCGCCTCCCCGGCCAGGAAGGCGGGGGCAAGGTCCCTCGGATTGAACCCGTTTCGGGAAAGGAGCCTCTTGCGCCTTTCGGCGTCCAGGGTTGTCCGTGCGTTCTCCTGGAGGGAGTTCAAGGCGGTGCGCAGGTTCTGGAAGGATTCCAGCTCCCCGGCGTACAGAGCGGCCAGGTTGTTCTGGATTTCCTGGCGGTCGGTGAGGAGTTTCAGGAACTGGGCATCCTTTTCCCGGCTCCCGGCGTCCCCTGCCCCTCCGGCCTCCATGGATGAGCGAAGGACCTGGAGTTGGGCGTCCAGGTCCCGGATGCGATCGGTCACGGCCTTGCGGCTCTCCGTGAGGTCCCTCAGGGCCGATTCCATTTCGGAAAGGACCCGGTCCGAATCGGAGAGGAGCCTTTCCAGGCGGGGCACGGGCAGGCCGGCGGCCCGTTCCGCCTCCCAGGTGAGGACCTTCTGCCGCCAGGCTTCCAGGTCAACGGCCCTTTTTGTCCGGGCGCGCTCGGCCTCCCGGAGGCGGGTCCTGGCCTGGTCCAGATTCTCGGAGGCGGCCGCGATCCGTTTTTCCGTCACCGGGGCCGGGGCGGAAGCCGTCACCGGGGCCGGGGCGGAAGCCGTCACCGGGGCCGGGGCGGAAGCCGTCACCGGAGCCGGGGCCGAAGCCTGGGGCGGCGGGGCGGCGGGAGGAGGCTCCGGGGCCCCCAGGGCGGGCCCGGCCCCCGGGGCGCACCACGCCAGGACCAGGGCGAACAGCACCGCCATTCCCATCCTGGAGCACGGATTCATGCGTTTTGCCCTTCCGAAATATCCATCTTAAATGGGTACATTTGTCCGGGGCAAAGGTCAATGGTTCTTCTCCGGCCGGCGGCCCATGGGGCGTGCGCCCGATTGACACAACGGGCGGGGGTGGTTATCACGCCTTCATGAAAGGTCAACGCAAACCCCTGTCCGCCGCCCTGGCGCACTTCGCCCCCGTGTGGGGCCTTTTTTACCGGAACCGCTGGGGGCTTCTGGCCGGATTCGCAAGCCTCCTGGTGGTGGACGGGCTCCAGCTCCTGGTCCCCGTGATCCTGAAAACGGCGGTGGACGGCCTGGCCGCGGACACGGCCGCCAAGGCGGACCTTTTGTCCTTTGCCCTGTGGATTTTGGCCATAGCCGGGGGCATGGCCGTGTTCCGCTACCTGTGGCGCTTCTTTCTCCTGGGCCACTCCCGCCTGGTGGAGCGCGAGCTTCGGAGCCGCCTCTACGCCCGCCTCCAGATCCTTTCCCCCCATTTTTACCAGGAACGCAGCACGGGCGACCTCATGGCCCGGGCCGTGAACGACTTAAACGCCGTGCGCATGGCCACGGGCATGGGCCTGGCTGCGTTGACGGACGCCTTTGTCATGGGCGCGGCCGCCGTGGGGTTCATGCTGGCCATCGACCCGGGGCTGACGGCGGTGGCCCTGATCCCCGCGCCCTTCGTGGTCCTGGCCTCCCGGGTGTACACCCGGCGCATGAGCCGGTCCTACGAGCGGGTCCAGGCCCGGTTCGGGAGCCTCACCGAGCGGGTGCGGGAGGCTTTTTCCGGCATCCGGGTCATCAAGGCCCACGGCCGGGAGGAATGGGCCTCGGGTCTGGTGCGCGGGCAGGGGGAGGGCTATGCGGCCGAGAACATCCAACTGGCCCGGACCCTGGGCATGTTTTTTCCCATGATGAGCGTGTTCACCAACCTGGGATTCGCCATCGTGGTGTGGCGGGGCGGCGGGCTGGCGGTGCTGGACCGGATCACCACGGGCGAATTCGTGGCCTTCACCACCTACCTGAACCTCCTCACCTGGCCCATGATGGCCATGGGGTGGGTCACCAACCTCATCCAGCGGGGCGGGGCCTCCATGGAGCGCATCAACGCCGTGCTCACCGCAATCCCGGAAATCGCGGACCCCGGGCCCTCCCCCGGAACGCCCGAAATCCTCCGGGGGGAACTGGCGGTGAAGGGCCTGTCCTTCTCCTATCCCGGGACCCGGGACCCGGTCCTGTCGGATGTCAGCCTCACCATTCCCCAGGGGAGCTTCGCGGCCGTGGTGGGGCCCGTGGGATCGGGCAAGAGCAGCCTGGTCCAGGCATTCGCCCGGATGGTGAACGTGCCCCCGGGCACCGTGTTCGTGGATGGCGCGGACGTCTGCGCCCTGCCCCTTCCCCTTTTGCGCAAAAGCGTGGGCTTCGTGCCCCAGGAGCCCGTGGTGTTCTCCGACACCCTGGCCGCCAACGTGATCTTCGGCCGGGAAAACGTGGACGCCGGGACCCTTTCCCAGGCCATGGCCGTGACCCGCCTGAACGAGGACGCCGAAGGCTTTGACAAGGGCGTGGACACCCTGGTGGGGGAGCGGGGCCTCACCCTTTCCGGCGGCCAGCGCCAGCGGCTGACCCTGGCCCGGGCCCTGGCCGGGGACCCGCCGGTCCTGATCCTGGACGACGCGCTCTCCATGGTGGACACCCGCACGGAAAAGGCGGTCATAGACGACCTCCTGGCCCTGCGCCGGGGCCGCACCACCGTGGCTGTGACCCACCGGGTTTCTGCCATGCAAAAGGCGGATGTCATCTTTGTCCTCACGGATGGACGCCTGGAGGACCTTGGTACCCACGCCGAACTCATGGGCCGGTGCGGGGCCTATTGCCGCCTCTACGAACGCCAGCTCCTCACCGAGGAGAACGGGGAAGGGAGCGCGGCCTGACCATGTACGGAGACTACGGCTACATGGAGGAGGGCAAGCTGGGCAAGCCCTACGACGTCAAGCTCCTGAAGCGCCTCCTGCCCTTTGCCAGAAGCTCCCGGAAAGGCATCCTGACAGCCCTGGCGGTGAGCCTGCTCATCACCGCCGTGGACCTCGCCGCCCCCTACATATCCAAGGTGGCCATCGACCGCTACATCATCGCCACCTGGTACGAGGCCGAGGCGAACGCCCCGCCGGAGGCGGCCCTCATCCTGGACCGGTACGCCTCCCGGTTCGTTGTGGCCCAAGACGGCCGCAGGTTCCTCTCCCACGAGGCGGCCACGGAAATGGACCCGGCCGACGCCCTGGCCCTGAAGCAGGCCGGGGTCCTGTTCGCAAACAGGTTCCTCCGGGTTCCGGAAAACGACGCCACCGTGCCCCTGCTTTTGGGCATCCCCGGCCAGGCGGCGCTTTCGGGCAACGAGGTCATGGTCCCGGCAGAGGCCGTGGCCCGGCTGCCCCTGGAGGACCGGGCCGTGCTCCGGGCCCGGGATCTTTCCGGAGTCCTGGCCATGGGGCTTATCCTTCTGGCCTTCACGGCGGCGGTCTTTTTCCTGAGCTACCTGGAGTTCAACCTCCTGGAGCGGGCGGGCCAGGCCATCATGCTGAACATCCGCACCGCCCTGTTTGACCGCATGATCTCCCAGTCCCTGGCCTTCTTCCACCTCCACCCTGTGGGCCGCCTGGTGACCCGGGTCACCAACGACGTGGAAAACCTGAACGAGCTGTTCAAGTCCGTGCTGGTCACGGTGTTCAAGGACGTGTTCATCCTGGCCGGGATCATGGGGGTCATGCTGGCCATGGACGTGCACCTGGCCCTGGTGTGCTTCGCCCTCATCCCCCCGGTGTTCGCCCTGGCCATCGCCTTTTCCAGCCTGTCCCGGGACGCCTTCCGCAGCCTGCGCTCGGCCGTGGCCCGGATGAACGCCTTTCTCCAGGAGCGCCTGTCGGGCATGCGGGCCATCCAGTTTTTCGCTGTGGAGCGGGCCCAGATGGCCCTGTTCACCGGGGTCAACGAGGAGAACTACGAAACAGGCATGCGCCAGATCCGCATCTTCGCGGTTTTTCTGCCCCTCATGGAGTTCCTCTCCTCCCTGGGGGTGGCGCTGCTCATCTGGCACGGCGGCGCCCGGGTCCTCTCCGATCAGGTGACCCTGGGGACCCTGGTGGCCTTTGTCACCTACATGCGCATGTTTTTCCGGCCCCTGCGGGACCTATCGGAAAAGTACAACATCATGCAGAGCGCCATGGCCAGCACGGAGCGCATCTTCGAGTTCATGGACACGGACATGCGCCTGCCCGAGCCCGCGGGCCCCGCGCCGGAAAAGGTTCGCGGCGAGGTGGTGTTCTCCAACGTGTCCTTTGCCTACGAGCCCGGCCGCCCGGTGCTGGAAAACGTGTCCTTCACCATCCCCCCGGGCCGCATGGTGGCCCTGGTGGGCCGCACGGGGAGCGGCAAGACCACCTGCGCCCATCTGCTGACCCGCTTCTTCGACCCCGGCTCCGGCCGGGTGACCCTGGACGGCGCGGACCTCAAGCACTGGCCCGCAACGGACCTCCGGCAACGGGTGGCCCTGGTGCAGCAGGATGTTTTCCTGTTTGCCGGGACGCTTCGGGACAACATCACCATGGGCCAGAACGAGGACGGGGAAGGCAGGCTCCGGGAGGCCCTGGAAAAGGCCGGGGCCTGGCCGTTCATCCAGCGGCTGCCCAAGGGACTGGACGAGCCGGTGGCCGAGGGCGGAACCAACCTCTCGGCCGGCCAGCGCCAGTTGCTCGCCTTTGCCCGGGCCCTGTACGCCGACCCCAAGGTCCTCATCCTGGACGAGGCCACGTCCAGCGTGGACCCGGAGACCGAGCGGGCCATCCA
>JAHJUF010000063.1 GCA_018829095.1 Pseudomonadota bacterium
AACAGACCTCCCGGGAAATTCGAACCGACCCGCCCCGGTGCAGGAGGAAAAAAAGCAGCTCGCGGTCCCCCTTCCTGGCAGTGAGATCCGCTCCGTCCGGGGTTTCCGCGCTTTCCGTGGCGTCCGGGTTCCGGTCCGTTATGGAAAAACCCTCTTGGGACAGGATACCCTCCAGGGATTCCAGGGCCCGGGCCTCCGGGGATTTTTCCGGCTCCCCCACCCAAACCCGGACGCCCGCTTCCGGAGCCTCCAGGACCAGGGTCCCGGCCGGACCGGGCTCTTCAGCGGGATGGAACTCCACGGCCCGGGCAGCGGACAGAATCGCCTCTTGCCGCCGCTTTCCCCCGGGACCCGGCACGGCCAGCCAGAGGCAGTCCGGTGCGGCCCGATCCCGCCAGGACGCCAGGGCCTCCAGGCTCTCCCGGATATCCGTCCCGGCAAGGCGTTCCGCGCCCCGGACCAGGGGGGCCAGGAACCGCCGGACCTGGGGGGCGGGCTCTTTTCGGGGGGAAAGGTCCAGGATGGCCAAAGAGGGGGCGAAGCCGGGAAAACCCGGGGCCGGGAAAACCTCTCCCATAAGGAATCGGTCCCCTGAACCATCCGGGCACGGCAGGCGGTTTTTTGTTCCAAGAAAGGCGGCCGCCCGGCCCAGAACCGCTTCAAAGGGCTCCCGGAGGTTCACATCCGCCAGGGGGGCCTCCTCCGGACGCGGCCCGGCCATGGCGGCGTCCACCACAGCCCAGAGGACCAGGGCAAGAAGGTCCCGGTCCGGGCCTGGGGCATGGGCCTCCAGGGCCCGGCGCAGGCGGTCCGGGGCATAGGGCGGGGGAAAAAGGCCCGGGGGCGCGTCCATCTCCCGGCCCGCATGGGCCAGGACCGCCCGGGCGGCCCGGGCCAGGGCCGGAGCGGCCAGGGGCCGGGCCAGGGTTTGGGCGGCAAAGGCGGCCAGGGGGCCGGCCTCGGCCACGGCCACCCGGCAACCGGCGGCCAAAAACGCCAAGGACAAAAAACCTCCACCGCCGTTGACCAGGAGCACGGCGTCCCCCGGCCCGGCGGCTGTTTCGGAGACCAACCGGCCGGCCAGGGCCGCCGAACGGGGATGGGCCAGGGGATGAAGCTCCCGAACGGCGGCCAGAAGGCCGGAAACCTGTGGGAAAAAGGGACGGGGCACGGCATTCCTCCTCGTGAAATGGGACTGCCCATCCATACCAGATTCAACGGGCTTTGTGGATGCCCCGGAAAACCCGGAGATCCGGATGGAACCC
The DNA here is from genome assembly GCA_018829095.1 of Pseudomonadota bacterium. Classification (GTDB taxonomy): domain Bacteria; phylum Desulfobacterota; class Desulfobacteria; order Desulfobacterales; family Desulfatibacillaceae; genus JAHJUF01. Next base: position 1,266 of record JAHJUF010000063.1, read on the forward strand.
CGCCTCCCAAGCCCGGCCCCGGCCGCGGCACCGCTTTCCCTTGCCCTGGCCCGCAGGGGACCGTATAAAGGCAAGATAACTTTTTCCATGCCGGGACGGGAACACCTCTTGGGGGACCTCCCGGCCTGCCCAGGAAGGAAGAAACCCATGCCCAGGCAGCGCCCACTCGAGGCTCTGGTGCTCCATTACTCCCAGACCGGCAACACAGCCAAGCTGGCCGAGGCCGCTGGCCAAGCCCTCTCGGACCGGGGATGGAAAACGCGGATCATGTCCTTTCGCAGCCCGGAGGAAACCCGGAGCCTGAACACCCCGGACCTCCTGGTCCTGGGCACCCCCACCCACTTCTGGAAGCCCCCGGTCATGGCGGTCTCCCGCATCCGGGCCCTGCCCCGGTTCGTGGGTTCCTACGCCTTCGTGTACACCACCTACGGCGGCGTGTTTGCCTCCGATTCGGCCCTGGTCCTGGCCCGGGAGGCCGAGGCCCTGGGCGCGCGGGTCCTGGGAGGCGCTTCCGTGTACTGCCCCCACAACTTCATGACCGGAGACGGCCGCCGCCTGGGGGACGTGTATCCCGAGTTCGGCCTGGACCAGCCAAACCCGGAGGCCATGGCCGATTTCCTGGGGGCCCTGGAATCCGTGGCCAGGACCCTGGAGGCCGGGCCCGCCGGAGGCTTTGACCTGGCCCGCCTGGGGTCCTCCCGGAAGATGCTGAGTTTCCTGGACTCCCTGGTGCCCCTGTCGGTGAAACGGGACTTCCTGCCCCTGCCCCGGGTGGACGCCGAGGCGTGCAAGCAATGCAGGATGTGCCTGTCGGTCTGCGACACCGGGGCCGTCCGGTTCGTTCGGGAGGAGATCGTCACCAACGCCGGGACCTGCATGCGATGTTACCAGTGCGTCCGGGCCTGCCCCCAGGGCGCCCGGGTCACGGACTGGGCCAAAATCGAAAAACTCCTCCGGGGCGTGAAGAAACTCATGAGCCCTCCGGTCACCCGGACGGCGGCCGTGGACGCCCCCACGGAAGGCAGCGAGCCCTGACCGGACGGAACGCCCGGCGGCCCAAAACCGGAGGCTGGTTTCCAAAGCTATCCGGGGGGATGGGCGGGGAGGCATCCCACCCGTTGAAACCCGGAGGAAATCCCCCTGCCCCCTCCTTGGATCAAGGGAGGGATCGGCAAGGCCCATTTCCCCAAGACCCTGTTTTTCATTTTGTTTCTAAAAAATCTACATTTCCAATAGGTTATACCATGATATCCCCGGCCGGAAGGTTCCGGCGCATTTCTTTTTCCCCAAGGACCAGGAGGCTGACGTGCGGGTGATCAAGTTCAAGGCGTGGGTGCCGGAGTTCAAGCAGATGTGCGAGGTGAAGAGCCTATCCTTCGAGAACAGCAAGGTCACGATCCACGATGGCACGGCCATGAGATCCCTGGATTTCGAACGGGTGGAACTGCTCCAGTTCACAGGCCTGTTCGACGTGATGGGCCAGGAGATCTACCAGGGCGACATCCTGTCCAAGGAAGCGGACCCGGACGCGGAGGGCATGATGGTGGGCGGGTCCTGCCTGGTGGAGTGGGACCCGGAGCGGGCCGCCTTCATGGGCCGGAGCCAGGACAACCCGGAAAACATCTTCCTCCTGGACGACGACGACTGGCACAAGGTGGGCGAGGTGCATCTCCAGAAGACCGGCCAATAGGATTCCATGGATGGGGAAGGGGAACCCGCCCCGCCCCCTCCCCGGATGTTCTCAGCCCGCGTAGATGTTGTCCGGCCGGTAGGGGTGGGAGCCCTCGACGACCTCCACGCCGGCCTTGGCCCGGATCTTCTTGATGAGCGTCTCCTTGTGGATGCAGTGGTCCACCAGGCAGGTGGCCACGTGCACCTTGGTGGGAATCTCCCCCATGGGGGCGTTCCAGAGCTTCACCTGGGCCAGCCGGGGCACGATGCCGGCCCCGGGGCAGTCCCCGCAGCCCAGAATGCCGATCAGCTGGGCGTCCGTGTCCTTGTACCGGGCGAACTCGCCTTCCCGCTTGTTGAAAGCCACCATGCAGCGGCTGCAGGCGATGCACACATCGTCCATGACCCGCTTGCACCCCACGATGAGAATCTTTTCCATGTCCGCTCCTTTCATGTCCCGAAACCGTGTTATGAGCCAATGCTTATATCCATCCCATACCAAAAGGCCTGGGCATGGGAAAGGGTTTTTTCGGGAAGCCCGGGGGAAACCCCTCGTTGCGGCCCAGGGAGCCGGATGGTACATAAGGCGTGGTCAGGATGAAGAAGGAGATGGGTCACGATGGAACGCCCCCCTTATTTTTAAGGGAGGAACCCAACCGGGCCGTGTTTCAAAAAGGCCCGGTTTTTGGCAATGGCTGCAAAACCGTCCGGACCGAGGCTTTCATGAAAAGGGAAATCCTCCGCAAAATCCGGGGCCTCCTGCCCTCTGCCGCCTCCGGGCGGGGGTTTGCGCCCCTTCCCCCCGAAGCCGTTGAGTCCTACAACCGCTGGCGGCCCGCCGGGCCCAGGCGACTATTGTGTTACGCCCCCTTCACCAACCTGTTCTTCAACCGTCACGGCCAGGTCCTGGCCTGTTGCCACAACCACTCCGGCATCATGGGCGCCTGGCCCGCCCAGTCCATCCGGGAGATCTGGACCGGCCGCCAGGCCAACCTCCTGCGAAGCCATATCCGCCACCACGATCTTTCCCATGGCTGCACCGTGTGCAAGCTGGACCTGGAACGGGGGCTTTTCCCGGAGGTCAAGGCCGAACACTTCGATGCTTTTCCCGCCCGGGGAAAGTATCCGTCGGCCATGGAATTCCAGTTGGAAACCACCTGCAACCTGGAATGCGTCATGTGCTCGGGCGAGCATTCCTCGGCCATCCGGAAAAACCGGGAAAAAGGGGTAACGGCAAATAGCCCCTACGATTCCCGGTTCGTCCGGGAACTCACGCCTTTCCTGGCCCACCTGTCCGAGGCGCGGTTCAACGGTGGGGAACCCTTTCTCATCGGGCTGTACCCGGAAATCTGGGAACAGCTCATCCGGGTCAACCCGGATTGCAGCCTGTTCGTCCAGACCAACGGCTCCGTGCTCCCCGCCCGGGCCAGGGAGATCGTCACCCAGGGAAAATTCCACTTCGGCGTGTCCATCAACTCCCTGGACCGGGACCGGCTGGAGAGCATCCAGAAAAACGCGGACCACGGGACCCTGATGGAAAACATCGCGTTTTTCCACGGAGAGTGCGAACGGAAGAAGACAACGCTGACCCTCTGCGCCTGCGCCATGCGGAAGAACTGGGAGGACCTGCCCGGCATCCTGGATTTCGCCAACCGCCTGGGGGCCTACATGATTTTCCACACGGTCATGACTCCCACCCACCTGTCCCTGTGGAACCTGGACGCCGGGACCCTGGGAAAAATCCACAGCCATCTTTCCGCCCTGGACTTCCCGGCCCGGACCGATGTCCAGCGGGTCAACCAGGTCCATTTCCAAAACCTGGCGAGCCTGATCGGCCTGTGGCGCGAGGACGCCCTGAAGCGTGAGGAGGAAGGCGGCCCGGAGGATATCCGGGAAAAGACCTCCCCCCGGGACCGGCTGATCGCCAAGGTCCGTGCCCACATCGGGAAGGAGAGCGGCTCCGGCAAGGAGGACAAGGCCGGAAGGCTCCGGGAGTTGACCGGGAAGATCGAAAACCTGGAGGCCCGGTTTCCGGACCGGGCGGTCCTCAACCAGGTCATGGAAACCATCCTCCTCCTTCCAGCGGAACTCCTGGTTGTGGAACTGAACCTGAACGATGAGGAAACGCTTTTCCGGAAAGCCATGACCTACGCGGAACGAACTTCGGCGGACAAGGCCTAAAACCCGCCAACCCCATAAGCTGGCCACGAAAAAATCCCCCCTGCCGCCCTTTGCCAAAGAGGGTGCCTGCTTCGGGCCTTGCCCGCCAGGACCGGCCTTTTGGCAAGGGTATGACTTCTTCGTAAAACAGCATAAGCGGGGACTGGAGAACGCAAAAAAAGGGGGGAGCCGGAAACCGGCTCCCCCCTTTTTTGTTGCCCGGGACGCTTGGCCAGGATCAGCGGCGGAACCTGGGGAGGATGGGGTTTGCGAGAATGGGCGTGGTGATGATGGGGTTGGCGATGATGCCCGTGGCGGGCTTCATGTCCGCGGCGCGGTCCGCGCCCACCGTGTTGCTGTAGATGTTCAGGCCCAGGAGGCTCTCCAGGGTCACGGCGATATCCGAGATGCGGTGATTTTTCAGGCGGTACGGGTCGGACAGCACCTTGCCCCTGGCGATGTTCGGGCCACGGAAGGCCATGAATATGTCCTGGGTGTCCGTGGAGCCGTGGCCGCCCAACAGGGCGTTCACCGGCGCGACCCACGCGGCCAGGCGCTCGGGAAGCTCCACCCCGATGTTCCGGGCCATGCCTCCCAGGGAGGGGAGCTGCCACCGCTCCTTCATGAGGATGATGAGGTCGGGCCAGTGCAGGGTGCCGTGGGTGTTGTTCTCCCCGAAAATATTGTGCCAGAGCTCGCCCTTGCCGCACACCCCGGGGATGCCCTCCTGCATCTCCAGCTGGTTCAAGACGATCCAGGGCGTCTCCCACCGGCGGGTCTGCTCGTTGAACACATAATGATCCTCCATGACCTCCTCGGCGGCCCGGGCCTTGGCCCGGCGCTCGGAGAGGTCCGTGCCGTACCAGTGGAGCACGCCGATGGAGGTGGCCAGGATGGGGCAGAACCCGACCATGTTCTTCTCGTCCTCGGTGAGGAGGCCCGCCTCGTCCAGGAGCCTCAGGAAGTTTGTGTCCTGGTCCCCGTCGTCGGTGTCGAAGATGGACTTTTCCAGCATCTGCAGCACGTTGTCCATGTTCCGGTGGGTGATCTGGCCGTGGTCGCTGTAGACCACCACGGTGGCGTCCTGATAGGCCGGCCGGGCCTTGATGCCGTCCCAGAGGGTCCCGAAGGCGGCGTCCACGTCCTTCATGCCATCGATGATGCCTTCCTTGAAGGCGTTTTCGTTGTAGGTGCAGACATCCTCAAAACCCTTCAGGGGCACCCACTTCCGGGTGAAGTCTTCGGGATAGGCCGCGCTGCCCAGGACGTGCTGGAGGTCGTCGCACTCGGCCAGGAGGATGAAGCCCAGGTCCGGCTGCTTGACGTCCAGGAGTTTCAGGGCCGCTTTGGCCACCCACCAGTCCGGGGGAAAGCTTTTGCCGTCGCGCTCGGACAGGGCGGAAAGGAAGAGCTGGGCCCGGCTCTCGGAATCCAGGATGGGATTGTCGTCCGTGGCGGGGTCGTAGTAGCGGTAGTCGTCCGGGGGCGCGGGAAGGCCCAGCCACTCGTAGAACCCGCCCGTGACGAAGTAGTTGATGAAGGGGGAAAGGTCGTGCATGAACATCTCGGCCACCCACTCCTTGCCGGATACGCAAAAGGAGGTGGAGTCGGGGTACTTGCGGTGGAAGGCCTTGAACAGGGTGTCCACCCGATTGCCGCTGGAATCCCGGCAGAAATCCACCACCGGCGATTTGATGTTGGGGTACGGTTTGCCGTCGTCCTGGCCCATGGTCCAGTCGAACAGCATGGCCGAGACCTGGTTGATGCCGTGCTCGGAGGTGTTGCCGCCGGAAAAGGCCGAAAGGTGGTTCATGTCCGTGGCCGAGGGGAGCCAGTCCTTGGTGTCCTTGAACCAGGAGGCATCCTCCAGATAGCGGTGCACGTTGGGCATGAGCCAGTGCCCGGCCCGGCCGCCGGGGTTGCCGTTTTCGTCCAGGTCCAGGTACTGGGCGTTCAGGCCGTCTATGGTGATGACGATGACCTTGGGCGCGGCCTGGGCGTTGACCGCCGCAGCCAGGCAGATCACGAGCAGGGAGAGGAAAAGATGGCGGGCGAAAACGGATTTCATGACAGCCTCCTTTGGGTTGGTGAAGCGGGTCGCCGTACTTGGGGGATACTTTAAATTTAACAACTGGTAAAAGTCTACGGGCTCGCCTTTTCCGGGTCAAGCGTTTTTTACCGGTCGTTAAAAAATAAGGAAAAAGAGTGATTGGAAACTCATACTTCCTGGGCCGGGACTCATGCTTTCTTCGGAGACGCAGGGGAAAGGTGCTAGCGGCCCGTCAGTCCAGGGCGGGTTTCCGGATGAAAACGACCAGGGCGGCGGCCGCCAGATTGAGGAGGCAGAACAGGGTGTAGGCCCCGTCGTAGGAGCCGGAGAAACGGTAGCTCTGGCCCATGGCGTAGAACCCCAGGTTCTGGAACACCATGAACAGGGCCAGGAACCGGGACACGGAG
>JAHJUF010000064.1 GCA_018829095.1 Pseudomonadota bacterium
TGCCAGGAACAAAAGAAGGGGCAGCCAGGTCCAGGCCGCGTAGTTCACCGTCCCGGCGGTCATCTGCATCACGGATGCCGAGGACAACAGGTAGACCATGGCCCCCAGGAGAGCCCAATACTCCTGGCCGGAAAGCCGCCGGAAGAACAGGAAGGCGAACCAGGCGCCCAACAGGACATGGACCAGGAGCACCACAGTGAGGGAGGCGGGGAGATTCTCCTCCCCCAGCAGGTAGGCGGGCCAGTACGGGGGGTACAGGCTCGGGTACACCGCGCTGCCGTGGGCGTTCTTGCCGCAGAAGATGTAGGGGTTCCAGTGGGGAAGGGTCCCCTGCTCCAGGGCCCGCTGGTGGAGGATGTGAAAGGGAATGACAAGGTCCCGGCGGTCGTGGTTGCCGTCCAGGACCCAACCCTTGAGCAAAAAGGGAGAAAACAGGACCGCCACCAGGGCAGCCAGGGCCAGGAAAGGCAGGGCCCGGGCCAGGAGGGCTCTTTTCCCGGGGGTTTCCTCCATGGGGTCGCTCATGCCTGCTCTGTTTTTCCGGGCTGCGGATTCCCTCCCCCGGAGGCCCCGGGGCGCCCTTGGGATCGCCTGCCAACAGGAAGGTCTTTGGGCGAAGAGGCCCCAACCGGGTTCCCCCCTTGGAAAAAGGGGGGGCAGGGGGGATTTTTTCCGCTTTTCAGGAAGCCACCCGGCCCCTGCCCGCCTCTTCAGGAAAACATCAAGAAAAAGCGGGCTCCCGCATTTCTTCCGGCAACCGCTCTAACGGTCGCCCCGGCGGATCATCTTCCCGTGGCGGTTTTCCGGGTGATAGCCCCGGGGGTCCACCACGATGCCGCCGTTCACCAGCACGTACTCGATGCCCGTGGGGAAGCATTCCGGGTTTTCAGCTGTAGCCGTGGTGCCCAGGTCCGGCGGGGAGAACACCACGAGGTCTGCCCAGTATCCCGGGGCGATGCGGCCCCGGTTGGCCAGCCCCAGTTGCTGGGCCGGGAGGCTGGTGCACTTGCGGATGCCCTCGGCCAGCGAGATGTACCCCTTGTTCCGGGCGTACTCGGACAAAAACTTGGGGAAGCAGTCGTAGGTGAGGTGGCTGGGCCTGCCGAACACCAGGGGAATGGTGTCCGTGGCGATGCTCACGTTGGGGTCGCAGAGGGTGCCCTTCAGGGACAGTTCCACCACCGGATCGCCGGGATAGGTGGCCGTCTCGAAGATGAGCACCCGGCCGCTTTCCTCCAGGGCCAGGTCGCAGGCCGCGTCAAAGGCGTGCTTGCCCGTCTCCTTGCCGATCTGGACGAAATTCTTGCCCACCCACCGCTTGTTCTTTTCGGAGACCACGCTCATGACAAAGGCGCAGTCCCAGCCCATGACGTTGAACAGGTTCATGGACCAGGTGTCCGGGTCCCGGTGGGGCCAGGTGGGCTTGCCGTTCTCGATGCTGTCCCGGATCTTTTTCCGGGTCTCCGGGTCTGCCAGGCGGGCCAGGATCGCCTTCATGCTGCCCCTCAGGCTCCAGGGGGGGAAGAAGGCGAAGAGGTGGGTGAACCCGGCGGTGGTGGGCATGGAGTCCACCCCCACGGGAAAACCCTCGTCCACCAGTTTGGCCACCTTTTCCAGGTAGGGCCGGGTGGCCGAGGCCAGGGGCAGGGGGAAGGGCTTATAGTTGTAGACCCGGGAAAGGGCCTTCACCGCCTGCTTGCTCAGACTGGCCCAGGGCTCCTTGAAGTGGGGCACCCAGAACAGGTGGCTGATCTGCACGGGCACCTCGGCCCGGCGGCCGATGGAAAAGACCTCGTCCATGGCCAGGCCCAGGGTGTCCGAGTTGTAGGACCGGATGTGGCTGGTGAACACCCCGTCAAAGTCATGGACCACCCGGGCCAGTTCCAGGAGTTCCTTGTCATCGGAGCAGAGGCCGGGAAAGTACATGAGGCCCGTGCTCATGCCGATGGCGCCCTCTTCCAGGCAGGCGGCGAGTTGGGGCTTCATGATCTCGATGTCCGCCTTTTCCGCCAGGCGGCTCTCGTCGCCCATGGCGTGGGAGCGGATCATGCCGTGGGGCGCCAGGATGGCCACGTTCTGGTTGAGCCCCGGGGCCTCCAGGGCTTCGAGCATCTCGCCGAAGGTCTTCCAGGTCACCAGATCCCGCTGGTCGCCGCCCATGAAGATGTCGAAGAACTCGAACTGCATGTCCTCGTTGCGGTCCGAGATGGGGCCCAGGGTCACGCCGCAGTTGCCGCCCACGAAGGTGGTGATGCCCTGGCGCACCAGGGGCTCCAGGATGCTGGCCGCGTCCGGCCGGTGCAGGGCCAGTTCCGCGTGGGAGTGGGGGTCTATGAACCCGGGGCACACGGCCAGGTCCCGGGCCGGGATGCGCAGGTCCGCCTCGGCAGCGGAAAGGTCGCCCACGGCCGTGATCTTGCCGTCTTGGATGCCCACGTCGTTGCGAAAGGGCACCCGGCCGCTGCCGTCGTAGATCAGGGGATTTTCCAGGATGATGCCAAACGCCATGATGCAAGCCTTTCAAGGAGAAGAAGTCCGGCCCCGGGCGGCGCGGCATGGAGCCGCCCGGCCGGTGTCCTGACAGCAAGAGATCCATCGGTGGCAAAGTATTGATGGCCTCGTAAAAAGGGTTCATCCAGCTGAAGCGTACCTAACCTCCAAGACAGGACGATTGCGGAAAGCGGCCCGGGCCGGGTTACCCCCCTTTGAAAAAGGGGGGATAGGGGGATTTCTTTTTTTTGGTTTTTTATCTTTTTTGGCGTATCCGCCCTTTGCCCGGAGTCAGGGTGAGAATGCCTCTCCTCCTGCTTCAAGCCCTTGCCCGGACTTTAAGCAAATATGGGCAAATTTAGCCAGGTTCCTGGGAACCGGATGAGCCA
>JAHJUF010000007.1 GCA_018829095.1 Pseudomonadota bacterium
AAGAGGCTGCAATAAGTCCTGAAACCACTCTCAACCGTTACCCCGGCGAAGGCCGGGGGCCAGTCTTTTCAATAGGTTACAAAGACCCTGGATCCCGGCCTTCGCCGGGATGACGACTTGTTGCAGGGCCATCAAAGAAGCAGGCTGTTCAAAAACGCGAACTGCAAGGCGCGCGAGCCGGGAAAAGGCGAGGCGTACTTTTGTACGTTGAGCCCTTTCCCGGTGAAGCGCAACGCCGCAGATCGCGTTTTTGGGCAGCCTGCTAGCGGACCCTCATGCCGGATTCCGTGGGCTCGCCCTCGGGCTCGGGAGTCAGGGTGGCGCGCACCAGGGGATTGGCCTTGATGGCGTCGGCCACCTCCACGAATTTCTTCATGCCCCGGCGGAACTCCTTGATGCCGTAGCGGGTCTGCTCCGTGATCTCGGGCACCCGCTTGCTGCCGTTCCGGACGTTTTTCACGATCTCCTTCACCGTGGCCACGATCTCGCCGGTGGCTTCCTGGAGTTGCTTCCCGATCTCGGCCAGTTCCCGGGCGCTCTGCCGGACCTCCCCGGCGGTGGGCGGGGCCTGGTCGGCGGCCTTCTGGATGGTGGCCAGGATCTCGTCCACCTTTCTCATGCTGGCCTGGGCCTCCTTCAGCAGGTCGTCGGAGCGCACCAGCCCTCCCAGGGTGCCTTCCCCCTGGGCCACGGAGGCGAGGATGGACTCCACATGCTTGAGGGTGGTGTTCACCGAGGCCAGCCCCTCGAACAGGGGCCCCTGTGGGCTTGCGATGGTGTCCGCCGTGTCCGACAGGCGCTGGACCGCCGCGATGAGCTTCTTGGCGGTCTTCTCCACCTGGAACTCGTCCAGGATCTCGGAGATGGATTTCTTCTCGATGGACAGGATGGGGCCATCGTCGGGGATTCGGGGCACGTCCTGGCGGCCGGGCTTGATGGACACGTACTCGTCGCCGATGAAGGTGGGGCTCTCCACCGTGGCCAGTGTCTCCTGCCGGATGCGGGAGGCGTATTCCTCCTGGATGGCCAGGTCCACCCGCACGCCCCGGTCCGTGAGGGTGACGTCCCGCACCTGGCCGATGGTGGTCTTGGCGATCTTGACGCCCGCACCCTTCTGGAGGTTGTAGGATTCCTCGAAGACCGTGTGGAAAGTCACGTAGGACTTGAACCAGCCCTTGCCCCGGCCGATGGACACCACCGTGGCCAGGGCCAGCAGAATCACCAAAAACAGGAAGAGCCCCACGATCTTCTCCCGGCTTTTGAATTCCAGTTCCATGGCGGGTCCAGCCGGGGCGCGGAAAGCCGCTCCCCTGTCTGGGGCCGGGGGGTCCGGCTCCCTGGGAAAGGTTTTGAAGTTCCTGAAAAAAGGCTTCCGGATATTTTTCCAAAGACTCGGGGCAACCGCTCTAAAGGGCGTCCGGAAACCTCTCGACCTCCTTGCCTTCCAGGAGGCGGCCGCCGGCGATGTGGACCCGGCGGCGTTCCGGTCCCGGGAAAAAATCCGTGGCCGGTTGGTGGATCACCAGGGCCGCGCCCCGGCTCCGTCTTTGTTCCAGGACCTCCAGGAGTTTTTCGAAGCGTTCCCGGGAAAGGTCCTGGCCGGGGCGGTCCACCAGGATGATCTCGGGCCCCTTGGTGATCTCCCGCACGGCCAGGGCCAGGCGGGCCTCCGCCGGGGAGGCGGCCGCCGGGCGCTGGGAAAGCTTGTCCCGGATGCCGAAATAATCGCACAGGGCCAGGATTTCGTCCTCCGGGTCCCCCGGGGGCGCGCCGAAGTAATGGGCCGCGAAAACCAGGTTCTCCCCCAGGGTGCGGTTGCCGAAAAGCGCCGCGTCCGCGGCAATGTACCCCACCTTGCTCTTGTAGGGCAACAGGTGCCGGTAGTCGTCAAAGGAAAGCTCCCGGTCCCAATGGAAGAACCTGCCGGAAAGGGGCTTTTCCAGGCTGGCCAGGGCCCGGAGGAACAACCGGGCGTCTGGGCCGTTGTCGCTGGCCAGGATCACCACCTCGCCGGGGGAAAGGGCGAAGGACACGCCCGAAAGGCCGTTCCCCGTTCCCCGGGTGGCGTAGTCGCAATCTGTCAGTCGCACCAGGCTCATGGGTCACAGGTAGAAGATGGAGGAGATGAAAATGTTCATCACCAGACAGTAGAACATGGACTCCATGGCCGCCGCCGAGCAGTTGGCCGGGATGGCGGTCATGCGCCTCTCCACGGTGAATCCCCGGTACAGGCTCACCACGGAGATGATGATCCCGAAGGAAAGGGCTTTCAACGCCCCCACGGCGATGTCCGCGCCGGTGACGGCCTTGCCCACCTGGCTCATGAACTGGTCCAGGGTGAGATCCGTCAGCAGCCAGTTGGCCGTGTAGCCCCCGAACACCGCCGCGAGGTCGAAGAGAAAGAACAGGCATAGCATGGCCACGGTGATGCCCGCCATGCGGGGGTAGGCGATGAGGCGCAGGGGGTCCATGCCCCCCATCTCCACGGCCTCGATTTCATGCAAAACCCGCATGTAGGAGACCTCCACCGTGACCGCGATGCCCGAGCGCAAGATCACGATCAAAGCCGTGATGACGGGCCCCATCTCCCGGACCAGGAGGAGCACCGCCACCCGGCCCAGGTCGTACACCCCGGCGATTTTGGAAAACTGGGCCACCAGGAGGCTCCCCACGATGACCGCCGTGGGGAGGAGCACGGTGAGCGCCTGGACCGCCGAGAAGTGCACCTGTTCCACGGCGATGCGGGAAACCAGTCTCCGGCCGGTCCGGGGCTGGACCAGGGTCAGGATCAGGAGACGCCTGGCCATGGCGAACAGGGCGAGGAAATGGGCCAGGCCCTCCAGAAAAGTACGGCCCATGCGGCCGAAGAACCTTCCCGGGGCGGCGGCGAGTTCCATGGAGACGGCTTTCCGGCAAGGGGATAGAACTTGCCATTTGGGTCAAATCCTGCAATAGTCCCACAAATCCCTTATAGGAAACCAGGGGCTTGGTCAATCGGCCGCGCCCCCTCCGGCCCATGAGGAACCGCCCCCATGCCCCGCCGACTGAAGAATCTCCTGCACATCCGCCCGCTGACCATCACCGCCCTGGTGGTGCTGGTTGTGAGCTTGGCCTACGTGGCCGGCGTGCCCTTCCTCGATCTCATGGAATACCGCACCGTGGACCTCCGGTTCCGGTTCCGGGGGCCCGTCCCCCCGGGGCCCGAGGTGGTGCTCGCGGTCATCGACGAAAAAAGCATCGCCGCCGAGGGTAAGTGGATCTGGCCCCGGTCCAGGATCGCGGCCCTGATCAACGCCCTTTCCGATGCCGGGGCCGCCGTGGTGGGCCTGGACGTGGGGTTTTTGGAGGAGGACGCCAACTCCACCCGGAGCACCGTGGCCCGGGTCCGGCAGATTCTGGAGGAAAAGGGCCTGGCCGGCCAGGAAGTCGAGGCCGAACTCCTGCGTCTGGAAGAGGAGGGGGACAACGACCGCATCCTGGCCGAGGCCATCCGCGATTCCTCGGCCCCGGTGGTCCTGGGCTACTTCTTCCAGATGAACAGGGAGGGCCTGGGTGCCATCACCGAAGAGCAGGAGGAGGAGGCCCAGGACAACTCCCGGGGCTCCCTCTTCAACGTCACCACCCGGGCCCCCGGGGAATACATCCACCAGATCCCCGAGGCCGAGATCCCCGA
>JAHJUF010000065.1 GCA_018829095.1 Pseudomonadota bacterium
CAACCCAAAACAACCCTATTTCTGGTAATCGCTCTAAAAGGCGGTTTTCCCCCGCCACTCCCACGGCCGCGCCTTGAGAACTTTCACTCCGGCGTGCTATTCTTTTTCCCTGTCATCCATTCATTTTCTGCCGGGACTGCGGCCCGAAGGGCCGCCTGGCAGGTTTTCTTTGGAAAGGGGGTTTGGGGGAAAACCTTTTTTTTTCTAAAAGAAAGGTTTTCCCCCAAGAACAATATGCCCAAAGCCCTGATCATGGACCGCCGGTTCGCGCCGCTGTTCTGGTCCCAGTTTTTGGGGGCGTTCAACGACAACGTGTTCCGCAGCGCCCTGGTGATCCTCATCACGTACCGGTCCTATTCCCTGTGGGGCGTGGACCCGGCCCAAATGGTGGCCCTTTGCGGCGGGGTGTTCATCCTGCCCTTTTTCCTGTTCTCGGCCACGGCCGGCCAGGTGTCGGACCGGTATTCCATGAGCCGGGTGGCCCTGGGCACCAAGGTCTGGGAAATCGGCGTGGCGGTCCTGGCGACTGGGGGCTTTGTCCTGGAGAATGTGCCCATGCTGGTGGGCTGCCTGTTCTTCATGGGCATGCAGTCCGCGTTTTTCGGGCCCGTGAAGTACGCCATCATCCCGGCCCTGGTGGAGGACCACGAGCTGGTGCCCGCCAACGCCTGGGTGGGGGGCGCCACCTTCGTGGCCATCCTCCTGGGCACGGTCACCGGCGGGGTCCTGATCGCCGTGGACCGCCTGGGCCCGGCCCTGGTGGGAGGCACGGCCATCTTCGTGGCCTCCCTGGGAACGTATGCGGCCATGAAGCTCCCGGCCCTTTCCCCGGCCGCGCCGGACCTATCCATCGTGTGGAACCCCATAGGCCCCACCTGGCGCATCCTGAAGATTTCCGCCAAGGTGAAGAGCGTATACGTGTCCATTCTGGGCATCTGCTGGTTCTGGATGCTGGGCATCATGGTGCTTTCCCTCATCCCGCCTTATGGCAAGGACTTCCTTTCGGCGGACGAGTCCGTGGGTACCCTGTTCCTGGCCCTGTTTTCCCTGGGGGTGGGGGTGGGGTCCATGGCCTGCCGCCGCCTTTCCCGGGGGCACCTCGTGCCCGGATTGGCCGTGCCCGGGGCCGTGGGCATCACCGTCTTTGCGGCGGACCTGTACCTGGCCGGTCTCCCGGCCTCGGTGGCGGCTGCGGGGGACCACGGGCTCCTCAGCCTCTCCGCTTTCCTGTCCGCCCCCGGGGCCTGGCGTATCGTGGCGGACCTCTTCCTGTTCTCCGCCTCGGGGGGGCTCTTCATCATCCCCCTGTACTCCCTGGTCCAGAAACGCAGCGATGAGCGGGAACGGTCCCGGACCATCGCATCCTTGAACGTCCAGAACGCGGGCTTCATGGCCGCAGGTTCCGTGCTCCTGGCCTGGCTGCTCTCCTCAAAGATTTCCATCCCGGAAGTGTTCCTGCTCCTGTCCGTGGCCAACGCCTTCTCCCTGGCCGCCCTCTGCTGGGCGGAGCCCGAGTATTTGCGGGACCTTTGGGGATGGATGAAAAGGGGCCGGGCGGGCGGGGAGTGAAAAACCGGATGAACCATTGATGAAGCTGCAACAAGGCCTGAAACCACGCTCAACCGTCACCCCGGCGAAGGCCGGGGTCCAATCCGCTCGAAAGTACCGGACGCTTGCCCGGTGGGCCCCGTTCACGGCCATGATGTACGCCCAGATTACCAACCGGACCAGTTTGCGGGACCTGGAAGACCATTTTGATGTCCATTCAACACGGCTTTATCACGCAGGAGGTCGCTCCGTGCGCCGCTCCACGCTGGCCGATGCCAAGAAATTGCTGCAGGCCGCCATCCTCGAACAGCGAAACCTGTACGAACTCTTCAAACCGCCATCACACCAAGAGCCCGCAGGCAAGAACCAAATAGCCTTGAATTTCAAATGCTTTTAACCGGACCGCAGTGGGGAGATGCCCTTCCTTCCAAAAAACCGCTTGATTTTCCCCTGGGCCTGCATTATCTAAATTAAGTTACGTTCCAGGATTTTCGGCCCCAAGAATTTCGTCGGCCGCCAGGGCTTTCCGGTTTTCGGGGTCCTTGCGGTTTTTTGATGGAGCGGGGCCTTTTCCGGAGCGTACGGGCCCGGCACGCCGGGTACCATCTGACGGAGGGAGGCGATAATGTGGAGGTCCAGGTCGTAGACAATCAGATCGAACGGGCCGTGAAGACGCTGAAGAAGATGCTTCGCAAGGAAGGCATCCTCACCCAGCTCAAGGAAAAGCGTTTTTACGAAAAGCCCAGTGTGAAGAAACGCCGCAAGCGCGCCAAAGCCGCCAAGCGGCGCCGCCGTGTCGAGATCCGCGCCACCCAGCGCAGCCGCTAGGCAGGCCGGTCAGGGAGCGGAGAACCTCATTCGCCAACCAAAGGACAGGCCGCGGCGCCCTGCGCCGCGGCCCTCTTTTATGGGGCCCCCGGCGGCCGGTTCCCGGCGGCCCGTCCGGGGTCTGGACGGATTCCCCCGGATGGGTCAAAAACGGGGCAATCCGATTTTCGAAATGATCGCCGAATAGAAAGGTCCGGCCCATGGTCAGCGTGGGAGAATTGAAGAAAAACAGCAAGGTCCTGGTGGATGGCGAGCCCTACGTGATGGTGGATGTGAACTTCGTCAAGCCGGGCAAGGGCACGGCCCTGTACAAGTGCAAGATGCGCAACCTGGTGACCGGCAGCCTCCTGGACCGCACCTACCGGAGCGGCGAGAGCTTCGAATCCGCCGATCTCTCTGAGCACAAAATGCAGTACCTCTACCACCAGGACGACGAGTACCACTTCATGGACGTCAAGACCTTTGACCAGGTCATGCTCAAGGAAGGCCAGGTGGCGGACGCCAAAAACTACCTCATCGACAACCTGGAACTGGACATCCTGTTCTGGGGCAGCCGGGCCATCGGCATCACCCTGCCCAACTTCGTGGATCTCGCCGTGGTCCGGGCCGACCCCTGGGCCAAGGGCGACTCCGTGTCCGGGGACACCAAGCCCGTGACCCTGGAGACGGGCATGGACATCCAGGTGCCCCCCTTCATCGAAGAGGGCGAGAAGATCACCGTGGACACCCGCACCCACGCCTACGTGACCCGGGTGAAGAAGTAAGCCCGGGCTGCTGCGGATCATGCGGCGCCCGAAGGAAAAACGCCGTTCCCGGAAACCCGTCCCCAAGGGCCTCCGGAGGCGGCGTTTTTGTTTGCCCCTCCCGCCGGTCTCTCTCATCGCCAGGGCCATTGCTTTTGTTCCGGTTTTTCCCTAACCTTCCCTGGCCTTCACATCCCATGTCCCCTTTCCCCAGGCTCTGGGGCCTCAGGAGCCGGTCATGAACCGAAGAATCCTGCTCGCCGCCGTTTTCCTGGCCGTTTTCCTGACGGTGCCGGCCCTGGCCTTGGAGCCTCCGGACCTTCCCCGGGGCCGGGTTACGGATCTCGCCGGGGTCCTGGCCCCGGGACAGGCGGCGCTTTTGGACCAGCGCCTGGCGGACTTCGAGAAGCGGACCTCCATCCAGATCGCCGTGCTGGTCATCCCCTCCCTGGAGGGCGACCCCCTGGAGGACTATTTCATCCGCCTGGCGGACAAGTGGAAGGCCGGCCAAAAGGGTGAGGACAACGGCGTCATCCTCCTGGTGGCCGTGAAGGAACGGAAGATCCGCATCGAGGTGGGCTACGGCCTGGAGGGCCGCATCCCCGACGGCAAGGCCGGGGCCATCATCCGCGACGACATCGCCCCCTCTTTCCGCCAGGGCGACTATTTCAGCGGCATCGGCCATGGGATAGGGGCCATCATGCGGGCGGCCGAGGGCCTGCCTCCCTCCACGGAATCCCCCGGTTCCCGGCCCGGAGAGATCGACGCCTCGGGCTGGGGCAGCCTTGCGCTGCTCCTGATCTTCCTGGGCGTCTTCGCGGTCAACGGCCTGCGGTACAAGCCCGGCGGCCGGGGCGGGATCCGCGGGACCGGCCGAAGGTACGGCGGTTTTGGCGGCGGCTTCGGCGGTTTCGGAGGTG
>JAHJUF010000066.1 GCA_018829095.1 Pseudomonadota bacterium
GCTTGGGCCCCCGGAGCTTTCCCCCCAGCCACAGGAGGGCCTCGTCCAGGCCCGGGAAATCCGGGTTTTTGGCGACAAAGGCGCGCATGTCCCGGATGGAGGGATCGGGATGGTCATCGTCCCCGGCTTCGATGATGGCCAGGAACGTGCGGTAGGCATCGGGATCGGCCTTTTCAAAGGTGGAGAGGTACGCGACGCGGGCCTCGGCCCGGCGGGACTGGCGGCCGTGGTATTGGTCCAGGTATTGGCGGTAGAGTTTCAGGGCCTCGGCCGGGGACCGGAGCTTTTCATCCTGGATCAGGGCAAGGCGGTACAGGGCCTCTCCTGCGAACACGTCCCCGGGGGCTTCCCCCAGGATTTTTTCGTAGATGGCCGAGGCCTGGGGGATGTCTCCCTGGGACTCCAACCGGTATGCTTCCTGGAAAAGGTCCGAAATGGAGGCCTCTTCGGCGCCGGCCGGAAGGGGCAATGCCCAAAGGAGGCAGGCCAAAAGGAGGAAGGCGGTTTTTCGGTGCAAGGCGTGCTCCCGATCGTGGGGGGGTGTCCTGGGCACGAAAAAAAAGGAGGAGGGGTGTGTCACCCCTCCTCCCATGATACCCGAACTCCACGCTTTTTCAAGCGGCTGTTTTACTTGTACAGGGTGAAGCTCTCGATCACCGAGGAGGAGCTGGAGCCATTGCCGGCCACCTTGCGGGCCTGGAAGTTCACGGTGCTGCCGGACACGTCCACGATGACGTAGTTCAGCACGTCGTCGTATTTGATGAGGTTGGCGTGGGTGTCGTCCTGGTCGCCCTTCCAGGGGAAGTCCATGATGGGCGAGCCGCAGCCGCCGGACAGGATGTAGTGGAGGCCGTCATGGACCATGTGCTGGTAGTCGTGCTCGTGGCCCATGAAGATCGCCCGCACGCCGTAGGTCTTGAACAGGGGCTCCAGGGCGTTGATGAGGGTCTGGTTGTCGCCGAAGTTGGCGGCGCTGTACGGGGGAGCGTGCATGGACACGAAGATGTGGTCGATGCCCGCATCGGCTTTGGCGGCGGCCAGGTCGCTCACGATGAAGTTGTACTGCGTGCTGCCGGGCTTCAGGAGGTCGAAATTGTCGGAGGCCCACACGCCTTCGCCGGTGTTGATGACCAGGATGTGGACGTTGCCGTAGTTCACCGAGTAGTGGTCAAAGGTGCCGCCCGGGGCGGGGATCAGCCAGGAGTCGATGAGGGTGTTGCCCGATCCGGAGCCGCCGGAGAACTCATGGTTGCCGTAGGTGGCCAGCAGAGGGTTGTTGGCCAGAAGCTCCTTCTCCACGTCGAAGAAGTTGTAGATGGGGTCCGTGTCGTTGCCGTCGTAGACAAAGTCGCCCACGTGGACCAGGAAGTCCGGGGCGTAGTAGTCCATGCTCACAACGCAGGGCAGGTGGTCGTCGTTGTCACCGTACTTGGCCACGATGTCCTCGTACCAGGGGGCTTCCCGGGAGTCGCCGTAGACCATGAAGCGGAAAGGCATCCGGGTGCCCTTGGGCAGGGCCGTGAGGAAGGAGCCCTTGGCCGAGGTTTCCCCGTCGGACTTCACGGTGTAGTAGTAAAGGGTGTTGGCCGCGAGCCCGGTGACCCGGACTTCGTGGCGCTTGATGTTGGAACTGATGTTCTTGGTGATCGCGCCGGACATGTTGGAGTTCACCGACAGCTTGATGACGCCCGTGTCCGAGTTGTGGGTTTCCCACATCATGCCCACCGACGTCTGGGTCACGGCCTGGAGGGCGGGAGGAATTCTGAAGCCGGTTTCGGGGTCGCTGCCGCCGGCGAGGGCGGAGCCCGGGGCGCAGAGGAGCAGCGCGACGGCCGCCAATAGGGCCAAAAGAATGATTCTGCTTGCTTTCATGACTTCCTCCCTTGAATGTCGATTGTTTCCGGGTCGTTTGGGGCCGTGAAGGCCGCCGTGCTTCGGAGGGGTTTCTGGTAAGAGGTCAAACCAGAGCAGACGGCTTCCTCTTACTTTGATCACGTGGCTATCTTTATACCTAAACAAAAAAGGCGTTGCAATCAGGTGCGAGAATGATTTGAGTGTGGTTTTTCATGGTCCCTGGGTATCGGAAAAGAGTAGGAGGTTTTTCCCCGGGCATGAGGGCTTTCTAATGCCTGGGTATCAGGAAAAAGAGGAGGGGGCGAGCCTTGCGGCAGGAGCCAGGAGGGGCGGGGCCGGGACGGGAATGTCCCTCGAAAGCCACCCCTCCGGGCCCGGGGCCCGGGACGGACGGCTTCCGGGGCTTGCGTCCGGCTGCCCCGGGCGGTAGGATGCGCGCACATCCATCAGGCAAACACCCCTCAGCAGGCGGGAGAACCCATGAGCGCCATTTTCGCATCCGGCCCCGGGGCCTGGGGCCTCCGGGCGGCCGTGTTCCTCATCAAGGACATGAACTGAGGCCTGGCCTCCCTGGAAGTTTTCCAGGACATGACCGGCGGAAAGAAGGACCTGGTTTTGAAGGCGGCCACGGGCCTGGAGGGGGGGCTGGTGGCCTCGGGCTCCACCTGCGGGGTGGTTTCCGGGGCCTGCCTGGGCCTGGCCCAGCATCACCGCCGCTTCCTCCGGGAGGGCGGCCCGGCGGCCGAGCGCCTGGTCATGGACCGGGCCGCCGCCTATGCCCGGTGGTTCGAGGAGTCCTACGGCACCACCCTCTGCCGCCAGAGGGTCGGCTGCGACTTCCATACCC
>JAHJUF010000008.1 GCA_018829095.1 Pseudomonadota bacterium
AGGGTCTGGAGTTCCAGAAGCCCCATGGGAAACCCCCGGTCCCGGCGGTTTTTGACAAAGTGCAGGGCCGACCGGGCCGAGGCGCCGTAGGACACGAACACCACCTCGGGGTCGTCGTCCAGGTGGTGTTCCCTGCAGCGGACGATCTGGTGGGTCCGAGTCTCGATCTTGTCCACCAGGTGCTTGAGCAGGCCCTCGGCCACCTTGGGCTGGCCCGAGGGAAAACCCCACATGTCGTGGACCAGGCCGGTGACGTTGTAGCGGTGATCGCCCCCGAAATCCGACATGGGAAGCCGGCCGTCCTCCCGGGGCAGGTAGGGATGGTAGTCGACCCCTTTTTTCAACGCCGTTTTCAGGCGCTCCACCAGGGGGATCTCCCCGGGCTCCGGAAGGACGATGCGTTCGCGCATGTGGCCCACCACCTCGTCTAAGAGGAGCACCACCGGCGTGCGAAAGGTCTCGGCCAGGTTGAAGGCCTCCACGGTCATCTCGAACACGTCCTGGTGGTTGCTGGCCGTGAGAGCGATGATGGAGTGGTCGCCATGGGTGCCCCACCGCGCCTGCATGACGTCCGCCTGGCTGGGGCTGGTGGGGAGCCCGGTGGAAGGCCCCCCGCGCATGACGTTGACGATGACGCTGGGGATCTCGGCCATGATGGCGTACCCCAGGCCCTCCTGCATGAGGGAGAAGCCCGGGCCGCTGGTGGCGGTCATGACCTTCGCGCCGGTGAGCGACGCGCCGATGATGGCGCAGATGGAGGCGATTTCATCCTCCATCTGGATGAAAGTGCCCCCGGCCTGAGGAAGGCGGCTGGAGAGCATCTCCGCGATTTCGGTGCTGGGGGTGATGGGATAGCCCGCGAAAAAGCCCAGGCCCGCGTAAAGAGCCCCTTCCACGCAGGCCTCGTTGCCCTGGACGAATCGAACCTCGCCGTTCATCGGTCCTCCTCGCCGGAAACCAGTTCCATGGCCAGGTCGGGACAGCGAAGCTCGCACATCCCGCACCGGATGCAGTCATCGGGCCTCGCCCATACGGCCTTGTCCAGCCTGTCCAGTTCCAGGGCCTGTTTGGGGCAGAAAGCCGCGCAGATGCCGCAGCCCTTGCACCAGTCCCTATTGATGTCCACCCGTTTTTTCTCCGCCATCAAAACTCTTTTCCTCTTGGCATCCGGCGGATACGACCGCCGGAGCCTGGTTTCTCGGAATGCGGACCAGGAAACCGTTCTCATTTCAGGGCTCCGGAAAAAGGACGGGGCCCAGGCACGATTCCTCTTCAAGGAAGAGCCCATCAAGAATATGCGGCTCAGCCTTTGCGGACAGAATCAACTTTATCGGATAACATCAATATATTATAGCAGAATCGTTCCGAGGATCAAACATCCGGGAAGATTACCCGGCGCCTGCCTGGTTCATGCCGCCGCCCAAGCTGAAATCATTTAAGGGCTCAATCCTTTGAATTTTATCAAATTTTTTATTCTTTGTTGCCCTGCTAAAACTCTCTATTCGTTGATTTCAAGAATATCCTTCCATGTGGGGTTTGGGGGGATGGTCCGGGTTGCGGGGGTTTTCCGGCGAATCCCCCCCTCTTTGGGAAAGGGGGGAGCATGCCCGGGCGCCGTGGGCCCATGATGCTGCTTTTCTGGGGAGAGGGGTTTGGGGGGAACCCTTCTTTTCTCATGAAAAGAAGGGTTCCCCCCAAGAAATCAGTTCTCTATGAAGCTCTTGAGCTTGCTGCTCCGGCTGGGGTGGCGGAGTTTTCGGAGGGCTTTGGCTTCGATCTGGCGGATGCGTTCCCGGGTGACGGAGAAGTCCTTGCCCACTTCCTCAAGGGTGTGGTCGGCTTTTTCTCCGATGCCGAAGCGCATGCGCAGGACTTTTTCCTCCCGGGGGGTCAGGGTGGCCAGGACCTTGCGGGTCTGTTCCGCGAGGTTCAACGAAATGGCCGCCTCGGAAGGGAGCATGAACTTCTTGTCCTCGATGAAGTCTCCCAGATGGGAGTCCTCCTCCTCGCCGATGGGGGTCTCCAGGCTGATGGGCTCCTTGGCGATCTTCAAGACCCGCCGCACCTTTTCCAGGGGGAACTCCATCTTGTCCGCGATTTCCTCGGGGGTGGGCTCGCGGCCCAGTTCCTGGACCAGGTAGCGGCTGGTGCGGATGAGCTTGTTGATGGTCTCGATCATGTGCACGGGGATGCGGATGGTCCGGGCCTGGTCCGCGATGGCGCGGGTGATGGCCTGGCGGATCCACCAGGTGGCGTAGGTGGAGAACTTGTAGCCCCGGCGGTACTCGAACTTGTCCACGGCCTTCATGAGGCCGATGTTGCCCTCCTGGATAAGGTCCAGGAACTGGAGGCCGCGGTTGGTGTATTTCTTGGCGATGGACACCACCAGCCGCAGGTTGGCCCGGATGAGTTCGGCCTTGGCGTCTTTCGCCTTCTGGCGGCCGCAGTCCACGCAGGCCCGGACGCGCTTCAAGGCCAGGCTGTTGCCCTTGATGGCCAGTTCCTTGACCCGGATCTGGTCCTGGATTTCCTTCACGGCGTGGAAGTATTCCCGGATCTGGTGGGTCGGGAGCTGGCATTCAGCCTCCACGAACCGGCAGAACTCGTCTTCGTCCGCGCAGTGGTCCCGGAGGTCGGAGAGGTTCACCCCCAGCTGGTCGGCGCAGTCGGTGAGCATGTGGTGCATGGACTCGAACCACTCGATTTCCTCGTAGATCTGTTCCTCGATCTCGGCCACCACGCGGTTTTCCAGGCGCCATTCCCGGAGAAGGGCGAAAATGCGGCGGTTCCGGCGGTTCACGCTCCGGCGGACCCTCCGGCGCTCCTCGGAGTTGATGGCCGAATCGGGGGTGAAGAGCTTTTCCCGAAGCTCGGCGTTTTCCTGGTGCAGGGTCTCCATGCTGTCCAGGACCTCCAGGATCCTGGCCATCTGGTCGGTCTCCTCGGCAAAGACATCGCCCTCGTCCACGTCTCGCAGGACGTCCTTCAGGCGGATCTCCTCGGCCCTCAGCTGGTGGCCAAGGCCGATCAGGCGCTCCACGCCGAGGGTGGTTTCCAGGACGGCCTTCAGGACCTCCTGCTCGCCATCCTCGATCTTCTTGGCGATCTCGATCTCCCCCTCCCGGGACAGGAGGGAGACCATGCCCATCTCCCGGAGGTAGAGCTTCACCGGGTCGGAGGTGGCCCCGACTTCCAGCAATTCCCGGGCCTCCTCTTCGCCGCTCTTTCCTCCCTGCTTGGCCGCCTCGGCCACGTTGACCCGTTTCCCGTCCAGGATATCGATGTCCAGTTCGTCGAACATCATCAGGGTTTCATCGATCTGATCCGAGGAAACCATGTCCTCGGGCAGGGCTTCGTTCAACTCGTCGTAGGTGAGGTACCCCTGCTTCCTGCCCTTGGAGATGAGTTCCTGCAGCTCGGGCTGGGCAGTGACCTGCTGCGGAGTTTTCTTTTTCCCGGAATTCTTTGCCATGGGCAGCTCCTTGAAAGAATGCGCCTTTTTGCCTTGGGGGCGGGAAAAGGGCGGCTTTGGCCTTCGGTCTGGGCTTCCCGGTTTTTGGGAAGGCGCCGGCCGTTCAGGCTTGGGTGCGAATTCTTTTCTTTTCTTCCAAAAGGGCCATGAGGGCCCTGGCGTCTCCCTGTTCCTGGGCCCTGCGAATCTTTTCCTCCAACTCGCGGCTCGCCGCCCGGTAGGCCCGGTGGGAAAACTGGCGGATGATCCCCGGACAGGCGTCCGGATCCACAGGGCATTCCTCGTGGATGAGCCGGGCCAGGACCCTGCGCTCGTCCTCGCTTTCGGCCAGGGCGATGAAATCCGGATCATCCCCGTCCTCCCGGCCTTCCCAGGCCCGGGCGATCCGTTGGGCCATGGCCCCCAGGACCGGGTCCTGGAAATGGGCCAGAAGACCCTTTTCCGCCACTTCCCGGGCCACGTGGGCAAAACGGCGCATGAGGTCCACAACCTGGCGCTCCATGCGCAGGGCGCTGGCAGCCAGTCCGGGCCGGGGCGCCGGCGCCGCGGGGCCGGGCCGGGGACTTTCCCCGGCGCCCCCGGCGGTCTGGCGCACCTGCTCCAGGAGGGCCGACTCGTGGATGTCCAGCCTCCGGGCCAGGTCCCGCACCAGGACCGAGCGCTTCACCGGGTCGCCCACCCGGGCCAGGTGCCCGGCCATTTCGGCGGCTACCCGGGCCCGCCCCTCCATGGAGAGGGTGTGGCGGGATACGGCCATGTCCGTCAAAAACGCGAACAGGTCCCGGCTTTGCCGGGCCGCTTCCGTAAACGCCTCCGGGCCGTTTTTCCGGACAAAGCTGTCCGGGTCGTGGCCGTCTGGCAGGCTGAGCACCCGGGCCTCCACCCCCTGGTTCATGAACAAGGGGAGGCTCTTTTCCGCGGCCCGGACCCCGGCTGTGTCGGCGTCGAACACCAGAAACGCCGAGTCGCACAGGCCCCGGATGAGCCGCACGTGCTCTTCGGTCAGGGCCGTGCCGCAGGGGGCGGCCACGTTTTTCACCCCTGCAGCCCAAAGGGCCAGGGCGTCGAAGTATCCCTCCACCACGGACACGGACCGGGCGTCCCGGCACGCGGCCCGGGACTGGGCCCAGGCGTAGAGGGTCCGTTTCTTGTCGTAGACGGGCGTCTGCTCGCTGTTGATGTACTTGGGCTTCTCATCCGTCAGGACCCGGCCCCCGAAGGCCGTCACCCGGCCGTAGGCGTCCTTGATGGGGAACATGATCCGGGCCCGGAACCGGTCGTAATAGCCCTTGTCGCCCTTTACGGCGAGCCCCGCCCGGGCGGCCTTTTCCGGGGAGATTTTCACCCGGGTCAGGTGGTCCAGGAGGTTTCTCCAGCCTTCGGGGGCCCACCCCAAACCGAACTCGGCGGCCACGGGGCCGTCCATGCCCCGGCCGGCCAGGTAGCGCCGGGCGGTCCCGCCGTCCGGGCCCGAAAGCATCCGGGCGTAGAACGAGGCGGCCCGCTCGTTGATTTCGTACAGTTCCTCCCGCTCCTCCTTTTTCCGGCGCTGGCCCGGGGAGGGGGGGGCCAGTTCCACGTTGTAGCGCCTGGCCAGGGTGTTCAAGGCCTCGGCAAAGGAGAGGCGCTCGTGCTTCATCAGAAAGTCGAAGACCGTCCCCCCGGCGTGGCAGCCGTGGCAGTAGAACACCTGCTTTTCAGGGTTCACGGAAAAGGACGCGGTTTTTTCATGATGAAAAGGGCAAAGGCCCAGGAACTCGGAGCCGTGGCGCTTCAGGGCGACGTGGTTTCCCACCACATCCACGATGTCCGCCGCGCGGCGCACCTGCTCGATGTCCCCGCCGTCGTGGCCCTTGAAAGCCAATCCCGTTCCCTCCCCAGGCAAGGGGCAACCCGTTGCCCCGGCCCGGCTGTCCGGTCTATAAAGCAGCAAGGCCCACGCGTCCGATCCGGGGTCTTCACTCCCCCCGTGGTTCGCGTGAGCCTGGGAAACACCGGAGCATGACCCGCCTCGGGATAAAACCCGGCGGGGCTTTTTCCGTTTCGCGGCATGGCATGGGCACCGGGTGCGGCCATGGACTCCCTGGTAGGGAAGACGCTTGCCGCCTCGCCCAGGGTGCTGCGCGCGCGCGGATAGCCAGCGATGAGTCTTCCCATAATCGAATAAATATAGGAGAGAAAAACAGCTTTGTCAACGCACAGAAAAAATACGAGGCCATCAAGCTTTGCGTAAATGACGGTTGGGGGAATTTCGGGCTTTTTGCATGACCATCATGACCGCGATGAACTTCCGCAGCCCGCCGGTGAGCGGTTCGAGTCTTCTTCCAGCTTTGGAAAAAAGTTCCGTTGTATGCTATTCCAGATGCCGGAGAGGGCGCTCCTATTCCTCTCGCATGATTGGGGGCAACCAGCCTGATGGAGCATAGCTCCATGCCTTTTTTATCAGGCAAAATCATATGATTAAACCAAAAAAAGGACCCCTGTGCCCAAAAAAATCCTCCCAGGTTCAGGGGGGTTATGCAATTGGCGCCACGGATTCTTTCCTTTTGAAGAGGAGGCCATGCCGCAACCCGTCCCCAAGATCCTGTTCCTGCTCCACGATGCCAGCCGGACCGGCGCTCCCATGGTGTTGCTGCACTTTCTCCGGTGGCTTTCGGGCCAAGGGGTCAAGTTCGAGATTCTGGCCCGACGGGGCGGGGAGCTGTTGCAGGATTTCGCGGCTCTGGGGCCCACGGAAATCTGGTACGGGGAAGACCCTGTCCGGGAGGCTTCGCCGGGCCGGGAGCGGCTCCGGGCCTGGATGCGCCGGGGGGCCCGGGCTTTAGGGGCCGAGAGGCTGCTGGAGGCCGGGGCCGGGCGGCTGCGGACCCGGTTTTCCATCCCCGAGCCGGATCTCGCCCGGGGCCGGGAGATGGCGGATTATTACCGCCGGGCCGGGGTGGGGCTGGTGTGGGCCAACACGGCGGCCTCGGGGGACGTGCTGGAGGCCCTGTCCGCTCTGGACGTCCCGGTGGCGGCCCACATCCACGAGCTGGAATGGGCCCTGCAAAACCAGGTCCCGGCCCGGGGCTGGCGACACCTCCTCTCCCGGGCGGACCGCTGGGTGGCGGCCTCGGGGGCTGTGGCGGACAACCTGGCCCGTTGCCACGGGGTGGACCCGGCCCGCATGGAGGTGGTCCACGAGTTCGTGCCCGCCCGGGCCATGGCCCAGGCCCGGCCGGATTCCCGGGCGGCCCGCCAGGCCCTGGGCATCCCGGAACACGCCCTGGTGGTGGGGGGGGCGGGGACCCTGGACTGGCGCAAGGGCGCGGACCTCTTCGCGCGCCTGGCCCGGAGCCTGGGGGAAACCGCCGCCGGGCGGCCCCTGCGGTTCGTCTGGGTGGGGGGCGACCCGGACGGGACCTTCGCCCGGTCCCTGGGACCGGCCGCGCGCCGCCTGTGTTTCGCCGGGGTCCAGGCTGATCCCCTGCCCTTTTTCGACCTCATGGACGTGTTCGTGCTCACCTCCAGGGAGGACCCCTATCCCCTGGTGTGTCTGGAGGCTGCCAGCCGGGGCAAGCCCCTGGTGTGCTTTGACGGCTGCGGGGGCATGCCCGAGTTCGTCCTGCCCGGCGCGGGCATCGTGACGCCCCGGGGCGACCTCCCCTCCATGGCCGCAGCCGTGGCCCGCCTCCTTTCCGACCCGGTCCTCCGCCGGGACCTGGGGGAAAACGCCCGGGCCCGGGTCTGCGCCCGCCACGACACGGAAACCGCCGCCCCCCGCCTGTTGGAGATCATCCGGGAAATGACCGGCGCGGCGGGATGAAGCCGGATGAAGAAATTCCCCCCTTTTCCAAAGAGGAGTCGGGGGGTGTGCCTGCCTCCTCCCGCCATTGACCAAAAAACCCCCAGGTCTTATAGGTGGGCCATGGCACCCACGTCCTTTGAGATCGAGCGGGATTTCGCGGAAAGCGAGTTGAGGTCCGGCCAGGAGTTCGTGGCTGGGTACATGGCCCTGGGGAGGCTGGCGTTTCTGGCCGAACGGGAACCGGGCATCCTCCTGGAATCCACGGTCCGGGTCCTGCACAGGCTGCTTTCCGCCAACGAGTACGCGGAGAAAAAGACCGCCTATTTCTTGTACCGCAAGGCCGCGAAAACCCTGGCCGCCATCCTGGCCAGCCACCCGGACTCGGCCTTGGCCGAGACGGCCCTGGCCGCCCTGGGGCAAATCCTTTGTCAGGCAACGGGGCCCGTGCACCGGGCCACGGCCGAGGCCCTGGGCTCGCTTCCCCTTTCCGTGAACCGCCCACGGCCCCCGGAGGATGCCACCGCCGAACCCGTCCGGGTTTCCTGGGACCGGCTCCTTTCCGATGCCAAGGCTGACCCGGGCCGCGCCACGGTCCTGGGCCGGAGCGTGGTGGTGCCGGTGGAAAACGGACGGCGGCTCCTGGTGGTGAAGTTCGCCCGGGCCGGGGAGGACCCGGCGGGCCTGGTTGCCGAGGCCGGGTGGATGGAGTTTCTGCGGGAGAACCGGGACGCTTTTTCCAGCGGGTTCCTGGTTCCCCGGCCCCTTTGCCCGGGGCGGTCGAGGATTCTCCAGGTCACCGGCCTTTCCGTGCCGGGCCTGGACCCGGGCGGGCTCCACCCGAAGCGCCTGGCCGTGGCCTTTTTCGCCCACCCGGGGTACTTCACCTACCCCAACGAGGAGGGGCGGCTCCTCCCGGCGGAGCGGTTCGTCCGGGTGATGGGCAAAAACGCCCGCATCCTGGGCCGCATGGCCGGGGCCGGGGTCATCCACACTGCGGCCATTCCCCTTTTCCACAACCGGGTCCAGCAACACCGCCGCGCTGACCGGGGGCTGTACCACTGGCCCCGGGCCGGACGCCTGGACCAGTGGCTGGCCTCCTGCCGCCACCCCAACCTGGGCATCACCGGCCCCCGGG
>JAHJUF010000067.1 GCA_018829095.1 Pseudomonadota bacterium
CCCGCCCAGCCCGCCCAAGGTCCCCATCCATGTGGAGACGGATCTCGAAACCCTCCTCTTCACCGGTGGCACCACGGGGCTCCCCAAGGGCTGCATGATCACCCACCGGAACACCTACGCCAACGCCCTCCAGACGTCCCTCGCCTTCGGCCGGGCCACGCGGCTCTCCCGGGGCGCGGTGGCGGCGCTCCTGGGCATCCCATTCTTCCATTCCTATGGCCATGTGGTCATGCACACCATGACCTACAACGGATTCGACCAGGTCCTGGTGCCCGACCCCCGGGACTACAAGGCCATCGTGGCGTCCATCCGGGAATACCGGCCCGTGGTCCAGTTCGGCGTGCCCACCCAGTTCATGAAAATGTGCGCCCAGGAGATGAAGGGCATGGGCATCCTGGGCATGTCCGGCTCCGCGCCCCTGCCCCCGGGCACCCAGAAGGAGTTCGAGGAAAAGTCCGGGGGAGGCATCATGGAGGGTTACGGCCTGTCGGAGATGGGCCCGGCCACCCACATGAACCCCTCGTTCATCATCCGCATGATGGGAAGCCGGAACCGGGTCCGGGCCAGCGGGGCCTTCCTCTCCCTGCCCGGGCTTTCCCTGGTGGTGAACCGGGGCATGAAGATCCTGGGGCCCAAAAACGTGGGCCGGGTGGTGTCCAGCGCCATGGCCATGGCCGTGAAGTCCTCGGCGGGCAAGGAAAAGGCCCGGAGCCAGGAGAAGCGCGGCACCGCGGGCATTCCCCTGCCGGACACGGAGATCCGCTTCCTGGACGTGGAAACGGGCCGGGAAATCTCCATCAAGGAGATGCTCGCCGGGGCCAGGGGCGAACTCCTCATGCGAGGACCCCAGCGCATGTTGGGCTACTGGCCCGAGCCGGGCTCGGGCATGGACGCCGAAGGCTGGGTCCACACCTCGGATGTGGTCCAGATCGACGAGCGGGGCTACTTCTATATCGTGGACCGCACCAAGGACATGATCATCGTGTCCGGGTTCAAGGTCTACTCCCGGGAAGTGGACGACCTCCTCTCCGAGCACCCCAAGATCCGGTCCGCCGCCACGGTGGGCGTCCCGGACCCGGAGCGGGAGGGCAGCGAGCGGGTGGCGGTATTTGTTCAGCCCCGGAGCCAGCACGTCAACGACCTCACCGAGCAGGAGATCTTGGATTACTTGAAGGACCGGGTCGCCCGCTACGCCATGCCCAAACTGGTGCGCCTGGTGGACGAATTGCCCGTCACCGCGGTGCAGAAGCTCGACAAGAAAGTCCTGCGGAAACTGGCGGAAAAGGAATTCGCCAAGACCGCCACGACCGCCAACTCCAAACCTTCCGCCAAACCCAAAACCGGCGGGAAAAAGACCCAACGGAAAAAAGGAGAACAAGAATGAAAGAATGCGTCTTCATTGACGGCGTCCGCACGCCCAACGGCCGGGCCCACGCGGAAAAAGGATGGTTTCGCAACCTGCGTCCCGACGATCTGCTGGGCGAAGTCTACAAGGCCCTTTTCGCCCGGAACCCAAAAGTCGCCCCCGAGGACGTGGACGCCCTGTTCGTGGGCTGCGCCAACCCTTCGGGCATGCAGAACGATATCGGCCGGCTGGCCTGGCTCGCCCATGGCTACCCGGAATCCGTGGCCTCCAACACCATCACCAACCAGTGCCCCAGCGGCATGGCCGCCACCATCCACGCCGCCCGGGCCATCATGACGGGCGAGGCGGACATCATGATCGCCGCCGGCGCAGAGGATATGCAGAAGGTCCCCATGGCCGCCAACATGGATTTCCCTCCCCAGCTTTTCAACCGCTACAACCCCATGGAGATCCCCATGGGCAGCACGGCGGAAAAGGTGGCGGAGACGTACAAGGTGGCTCGGGAGGACATGGACAACATGGCCATCTGGTCCCACAAGAAGGCCTCCGAAGCCCGGAACGCGGGCAAGTTCAAGGGCGAAATCGTGCCCGTCATGGGGGTGGACGATGAGGGCAAGGAGTTCCTGGTGGACCGGGACCAGTGGGTGCGGGACAAGATGGACCCGGAAAAAATGGCCTCCATGCAGAGCCCCTTCAAGCCCGGCGGAGTGGTCACCGCGGCCACCAGCTCGCCCCTGACCCAGGGCGCCTGCGCGCTCCTCATGATGAGCCGGGAAAAGGCCGATGAACTGGGCCTGTCCTACTCCTACCGTTACAAGATGGGCTCCTTCGGCGCCTGTGACCCCACCCTCATGGGCATCGGCCCCATCGTGGCCGTGAACAAGATCTTCGAGAAAACCGGCCTCAAAGGCGAGGACATGGCCGCCGTGGAGCTGAACGAGGCCTTTGCCTCCCAGGCCCTGGCCTGCATCCGGGAGCTGAAGCTGGACAAGGATAACGCCCCGTTTGACCGGGTGAACCTCTGGGGCGGCGCTCTGGCCCTGGGACATCCCCTGGGAGAGTCCGGCGCCCGCATCATCATCACCCTGTTGAATGTGCTGAAAAACGAAAAGCCCGAAGGCAAGTACGGCCTGGCCTCCCTCTGCGGCGGCTTTGGCAACACCGCCGCCATCCTGGTGGAAAAGGTGGACTGACCCGCCTCGCGCTAACGGACGAAAAAAAAGGGGGGATCTTCCCGGAAACGGGAGGTTCCCCCTTTGCTTTTTTATCCGCTTCCCTTTGCTTCCCTTTTCCCGTTCGAACCCCCGGCCGTTTCGTGGTTCTTGGCTTCTACCGGCCCAGCATGCGGTGGGTGAGGATATTTACGCCCTTGGCCACGGACTGGGTCACGAACAGGGAGGCGTCCCGGGCGTCCAGCATGGGGCTGGGCATGCCGAAGAGGAGGGGGATGTGGATGAGGAGGTCCCGGGCGCCGATGGGGCAGCCCTTGATGCGCCGCACCTTCTTGGCTTCCAGGCGGCCCGTGACCTGGGTGCAGTCCCCGATGAGCAGGGCGGTGCCGTCGGGCACGATGACGTCGCCGTGATAAATGCCCGTGACGATGGCCCCTTTCCGGGCCCGGGCCAGGGAACCGGGACGGCGTTTTTCGATGGTGCCCAGGCATCCCTTCACCGCGCCCTCGCAGCCGCCGTCGCAGACCGCATCCGTTCCCGGGGCCAGGCCTGCGAAAAATTCGATGGGCGTGGGCAACTCGGAGAGGTTCTGGAACAGGGTGCGGTTGCCCTTGGGCCGGGCCGCCAGCTCCTCGATGCCCACGTCGCCGCCGATCTCCAGGTCGTCCAGGGACAGGCTCCCGTATCCCCTTTCCGAGGCGATGCGCAGGTGCTTGATGTCCTCCGGGCGGTATCCCATGACATGGGCGGCCACCACGTCGTTGGCCAGGGGATGGTCCGAGAGGATGAGGGCCCCCAGGCGCACGGGGTAGGGAGCGGACTCAAAGCCGTAGGTGA
This sequence comes from Pseudomonadota bacterium, assembly GCA_018829095.1. GTDB lineage: Bacteria > Desulfobacterota > Desulfobacteria > Desulfobacterales > Desulfatibacillaceae > JAHJUF01. The sequence goes on from JAHJUF010000067.1 coordinate 3,376, forward strand.
TGTCCACCGCGTCCGTGACCACCAGGTCCGGATACCCGGCCTCCAGGACGTCCACGATCTTTTCGTGGATCCGGTGGTCGTGGAACATCATGCGCTCGGAATGGGCCAGGATGCCGATGTTCAGCTTGAGGGCGCAGGTGATGGAGCAGAAGATGTGGTACTTGAGCTTGGGCATCCAGATTTTGGTGTCCGCCTCCCGGATGAACCGGGAAAGGAGCATGCTCTTGTGCCAGCGTCCCTTTTCCAGGTCAACCGGGGCCATGGCGTGCTCGTTCAGGTCCACGGCCGCAACGCCCATCATCCCACAGACGTCCAGGTAGTCCGACTCCTTGAGGAACAGGCGCGAGGGGATGCCGAACCCGCCGGACTCGCCCACGGTGATCTTCTCCACATCCCGCTCCTGGAGGACCTGGATCATGGCCGCTGCCATGGCGGGATGGGTGTAGGAGTGGCGGATGTACTTCCGGTTGGCCGTGACCACGTTGGGCTTGATGAAAACCTTGCCCTGGAGGCGGATATCCAGGTCAGCGCAGGATTCCCGGATGACCCCCGCCAGGCGGTCCAGCCTGTAGTCTTCGCACTTCCGGAGGATGACTCTTGGCTTGCCCACGTCCGACCTGCCTTCCCCGGGCCCTGGCCCGCAAGATTGGGATAACATCCAGATTTCCAGCATACAGGGAAACCCGCCGGATTGCCAAGCCCCCGGCCGGGCGGGTTTCTGACCCGGGAGCGCCCCGGGAGACGGACTTCCCGGGATGAGGAGAAACCCGGATTCGATCCACCGCAATGCCGGGATCAGGGTTCCTGAGGCTTACGATAGGGCCTGCCCGGGAGGATGGGGCGGACCTGGC
>JAHJUF010000068.1 GCA_018829095.1 Pseudomonadota bacterium
AAATGCGGCAAGGAGCTGAAGGACCGGGTGGATCTCTGATCCCCGCCTCCTCAACGTGGAACCTGTAACCTACCAGAAGCGGGCTCTGGGCTTTCTTTCGCGCATCCTGGCTTCGGGCGACCTGCCCGGAAGCCTGCTTTTCACCGGGGACCCCGGCCTGGGAAAGCGGGAGGCGGCTTTGGCCTTCGCCATGGCTGCCAACTGCCAGACCCCGGCGGGCGGTCCGTATCTCTTCGGGGAGCACGGCCCCTGCGGCGCCTGCCCCTCCTGCAAGAAGATCCGCGCCCAAAGCCATCCCGACGTGCTGGTGGTGGAACGCTCGGGGGCCCATGTCCGCATCGTCCAGGTGCGCGCCCTTCTGGAGACCCTGGCCATGCGGCCCCACGGCTCCGGGACCCGGGTGGTGATCCTGCCCGAGGCCCAGGCCCTGAACCGGGAGGCGGGAAACGCCCTGTTGAAGGTGGTGGAGGAGCCCCCGGAGAGGACCCTGTTCATCCTCATCGCCCCGGAAGCCTCGCGGATTCTGCCCACCCTGGTCTCCCGGAGCCACGAAATCCGGTTTTTCCCGGTGCCCGAGGGCGACATCGCCCGATGGATCGCGGAAAATCGGCCAGGGACCGCCCCGGAGGCGGGGAGGGCCCTGGCGGTGCTTTCCAGGGGCAGCCTGGTGCGGGCCAGGGAGCTGGCGGAAAGCAACGGTCTTGCCCGCCGGGATTTTTTGGCCCGGGAGCTTGCCGCGCTTGCCAGGGGCGGCGTTCGCCGGGCCATGATGCTGGCGGACCTGGTTTCCCGGGACAAAGACCAGGCTGCCCGGGACCTGGAATGGATCGCCCTCTGGTTGAGGGACCTTCTGGTCCGGCATTACGCCCCGGAGCGGATCGTGAACGCGGATCTCGCCGCCGAGGTGGAGCGCCAGGCCGGGGCCGCCGGCCCCGAACGCCTCCTGCCGCACCTGGCCGCCGTGGCGGACTGCGAGCGGGATCTGGCGAAAAACGTGAATCCCCGGATGGCCTTCGAGGCCCTCTTCTTGCAATTGGCCGGGATGAAAAATGGGTAAGATCATAGGAGTCCGCTTCACACCCTCGGGCAAGTCGTACGACTTCGACTCCGGGGCCTTCGTGGTGACCGTGGGGGATCAGGTCATCGTGGAAACCGAGCAGGGTCTGGGCTTTGGCTCGGTTTCCCGCCCCCCCCGGCCCCTGCCGGAATCTCCCGCCGCAGATCCCTTGAAGAAGATTTACCGCATGGCCACCGAGGAGGACCTGGCCCAGCACGAGAAGAATCTCGCCCTGGAAGAGGAGGCTATCGAGCACTGCAAGGAGTGCATCGCCACGCTCGGCCTCCCCATGCGGCTGTTCTCCGTGGAGAGCACTTTTGACAACTCCAAGATGACCTTTTATTTCACCAGCGAGGGGAGGGTGGACTTCCGGGAGTTGGTGAAGATGCTGGTGCGCCATTTCCGCATGCGCATCGAACTCCGCCAGATCGGCGTGCGCCACCAGGCCAAGATGTGCGGCGGCCTGGGCCGGTGCGGCCGGGAGGCCTGCTGCACCACCTTCCTCGCCAACTTTGTGCCGGTCTCCGTGAAGATGGCCAAGGTCCAGAACCTGTCGCTGAATCCCACCAAGATATCGGGGCTCTGCGGCCGGCTCATGTGCTGCCTCACCTATGAGTACGAATCCTACCAGGAAATGCGGCGGGACTTCCCCAAGATCGGCAAGCTGGTGGACACCTCCCAGGGCCGGGGCAAGGTGGTGCGGCACAACGTGATCAAGGGCCTGGTTTCCGTGCGCCTGGGAAACTCCGAGACCGAGTTCCCCGTGGAGGAAGTGGAGCGGGCCGACCCCGACTCCCCGCCGCCGGTCATGGCTCCGGTCCGGGAAAAGGGCCCCCCGCCCCGGCACCGGGAACGCCCCCGCCCCCGCCCCCGTCTCCAGGAGGCAGGGGAAACGGCCCCGGCTCCCCCAGCCCTGGCCAAGGCCCTGGAACCCGGAGGCAACGACCGGGAAAAGACTCGGGAGGAGAGCGCCAGGACTCAGGAGGAGGGCGTCGCGCCCCAGGAGGCTGCGGTCGCGCCCCAGGAGGCTGCGGTCGTACCCCAGGAGGCTGCGGTCGCTCCCCAGGAGGCTGCGGCCGGGACCCAGGATGCAGCCGACCGGCCCAAGCGGAGCCGGAAGAACCGCCGCAAGCGCCCCAGGAAGCGCTCCGGCAACAGCCCTCAGGGAGGCGGCGCTCCGGACGGAAACGCCTCCGGCGGGGAAACTCCGGGATAGGGCGCGGCCAGCGGAGCACGGGCGCGGACCCCCATCCGTATTTGAGCAAAAACCAGGGATCGGAAAACAGGGAGAAAAGATGTCCCGGCCTTTTTATATCACCACCCCCATCTACTACGTGAACGCCCGGCCCCATCTGGGCCACGCCTATACCACCATCGTGGCGGACGTGGTCCGACGGTTCCACGCGGCCCGGGGCGAGGACACGTTTTTTCTCACCGGCACCGACGAGCACGGGGACAAGGTGGTCCAGGCCGCTGAAAAGGAGGGCCTGGACCCCCGGGAATACGTGGACAAAATCTCGGGCCTGTTCCGGGACCTCTGGCCCCGGCTGGACATTTCCCCGGACCATTTCGTCCGCACCACGGACCCGGAGCACGTGAAATGCGTGGAGCACATCCTTTCCGCCATCCACGACGCCGGGGAGATCTACTTCGCCGAGTACGAGGGCCTGTACTGCTTCGGCTGCGAGCGCTTCTACCAGGAGCGTGAGCTGGTGGACGGCAAGTGCCCGGACCACGGCACCGCGCCCCAGGTCATCTGCGAGTCCAACTATTTCTTCCGCATGAGCAAGTACCAGGACTGGCTGAAGGACTACATCCAGGCCAACCCGGACTTCATCCAGCCGGAACGCTATCGGAACGAGGTCCTGTCCTTCCTGAAGGAGCCCCTGGAGGACCTGTGCATTTCCCGGCCCAAAAAGCGGCTCACCTGGGGCATCACCCTGCCTTTTGACCCGGACTACGTGACCTACGTGTGGTTCGACGCCCTGGTGAACTACGTTTCCGCTTTGGGGTATCCGGGCGGGGACCGGTTCGGCCGGTACTGGCCCGGGGTCAACCACATCGTGGCCAAGGACATCCTGAAACCCCACGGCATCTATTGGCCCTGCATTCTCAAGGCCGCGGGCATCGAGCCCTATCGCCAGCTGAACGTCCACGGCTACTGGAACGTGTCCGAAACCAAGATGTCCAAAAGCCTGGGCAACGTGGTGGAACCCCTTTCCCTGGCGGAAAAGTACGGGGTGGACGCCTTCCGCTACTTCCTCCTGCGGGAGATGTCCTTTGGCCTGGACTCCTCGTTTTCCGAGGAAGCCCTGGTGGCCCGGATCAACGCGGACCTCGCCAATGACCTGGGCAACCTGTTTTCCCGGGTCCTCACCATGGTGCAAAAGTACCTGGAGGGCGTGACGCCCGCGGCGGACCCGCGCCTGGCCGGGGAGCCGGGCTGGTCCCTGGCCGGCCCGGCGGCCGAGGCGGCTGCGGCCTACAACCAGGGCATGGAGGAATTCGCGTTCCACAAGGCCCTCATGGGGGTGTGGGAGTTCATCGGGAAGATGAACAAGTACGTGGTCTCCAGCGCGCCCTGGACCCTGGCGAAAAAGGAGGAGGACCGGCCGCGTATGGCCGTGGTCCTGTACAACCTCCTGGAGGGCCTGCGCATGACGGCGGCCTGGATCTGGCCTGTCATGCCCGGCACGGCCCTGGCCATGTTCGAGCGCCTGGGCCTGCCCCCCGGGGATGCGGCCCGGGGAGCGGGAACCTGGGGGAGCCTGTCCCCCGGCACCAAGGTGTCCGATCCCGGGGCCCTGTTTCCCCGAGTGGAGTACAAGGCCGGGGAAGAGGCCGCCGCGCCCAAGGCCCTGGATCCTCCGGTCAAGGAGGAGATCGGCATGGAGGACTTCGCCCGGGTGGATCTGCGGGTGGGGACCGTCCTGGCGGCCGAGAAGGTGAAGAAGGCGAAAAAGCTCCTGGCCCTCACCGTGGACCTGGGGGAAGCGGCGCCCCGGACCGTGGTGGCGGGCATCGCTCTATCCTACACGCCCGAGGACATGGTGGGGCGGCAGGTGGTGGTGGTGGCCAATCTGAAGCCCGCCAAGCTCATGGGGGTCATGTCCCAGGGCATGGCGCTGGCTGCGGTATCCGGGGGCGGGCTTTGCCTGGCCGGTTTCGACGGTCCCGTGGCCCCGGGCACCCCCTTGAAATAGGGGCTGTTTCCGATTTGGGAACTGGCCCTATAACAGCACCGAAATCCTCCGGCCGGTTTTCCGGCTGGCGAAGGCAACGGCGCAACCATGAAGAAATCAGCCCGTGGCGCTCCGGCCGGCCGACCGGGATGGAGGGAGTACCAGGAAGAACTCCGTGGAGATCCCCGGCCGGGAAACCGGAAAAATCGGCTCCTGATCCTTCTCGCCCTGGCTATCCTGGCCCTGGCGGCGGCAAGGTTTCTGATGCCGCCCCGCGAACCGCCCCCCCCCATCGAGCCCCAGGCTCCCCAGGTTTCCCCCGCTGGTGATGAATCAACCCGGGACGACGGCCTGGTGGGGAGTATTGATCCGGGCATCCTGATCCATGCGCCCGGGCCCGGCGTGGATTTCGTCCACCAGGGCCTGCCCTTCACCGCGTTTCTCAGCTTTGACCGGGAAATGGAAGCCCGCATTGCGTCCCGAGATCGG
>JAHJUF010000069.1 GCA_018829095.1 Pseudomonadota bacterium
CTCCCTTGCAACCAAACGACAAGGACGGGGTGGCCGTGGGCCTTCTGGGCTGCGGGACCGTGGGCACGGGCGTGGCCCGCATCCTGGCGGAAAACCGGGAGGTCATCGAAAGCCGGCTGGGCGGGCCTCTTTACGTGGCCGCCGCCGCGGACCTGGACCCGGGCCGTGAAAAGGACATCCCCCTACCCCGGGGCCGGTTCACCACAGACGCCTTTTCCGTGGTGAACGATCCGGCCATACCCGTGGTGGTGGAACTCATCGGCGGCCAGGGCGTGGCCCGGGAGCTGGTGATGAAGGCCCTTTTGGCGGGCAAATCCGTGGTCACGGCCAACAAGCACATGATCGCGGCCCATGGGCCGGAGATCCTGGCGGCTGCGGAAAAGGGCGGGGGCGACTTCCTGTTCGAGGCGGCCGTGGGCGGGTGCATGCCTGTCATCAAGACCCTGCGGGAGACCCTGGTGGGCAACCGCGTGGAGTCCATGTACGGTATCCTGAACGGCACGTGCAACTACATCCTGTCCCGCATCACCTTCGAGAACCTGAGTTTCGAGGAGGCCCTTGCCGGGGCCCAGGCCGCCGGCTACGCCGAGGCGGACCCCAGCCTGGACGTGGACGGCTGGGACACGGCCCACAAGCTGGCCATCGCCGCATCGCTCGCCTGGGGCACCCGTGTGGACTACAAGAGCCTTTTCGTGAAGGGCATCCGCCGCATCACGGCCATGGACATCCGTTTCGCCGAAACCTTCGGGTACCGGGTGAAGCTTTTGGCCATCGCCAAGAAGGCCCAGGGCGCGGTGGAATGCCGGGTCCACCCCACCATGATCCCCATGAACAACCTCCTGTCCCAGGTGAACGGCGCCATGAACGCCTTTCTCATCCGGTCGGACCGCGCGGGCGAGATCGTGCTCTACGGCCAGGGCGCGGGCATGATGCCCACGGCCAGCGCCGTGGTCTCGGACCTGGTGGATGTGGCCCGGAACCGGGCCGGGGCAGGCTCCGGCGGCCGGGTGCCCGTGTTCTCCTGCCAGCCCGGGGCCATGCGGGATCTCCCCGTGCTCCAGGCCGACCGCGTGGTGACCCGCTACTACGTCCGGTTTGCCGCCGTGGACCGTCCCGGCGTGCTCTCCAAGCTCTCGGGAATCCTGGGGGAGCACGGCATCAGCATCAGCTCCGTACACCAGAAGGGCCGCCACACAGAGGGCCCGGTGCCCATCGTCATGCTCACCCACGAGGCCCGGGAGGCGGACATGCAAAAGGCCCTGACCGAGATCTCCGAATCCCTGGACGTGGTGACGGACAAACCCGTGCTCATCCGCATCGAGGACGACAACCCACCTGAATAGCGGATAATCGCGATAGGGGAACCATGCACATCATCTGTTCGGACCTGGAAGGCGTTTTTGTCCCGGAAATCTGGATCAACGTGGCCGAGAAGACCGGCATCCCGGAGCTGAAGAAGACCACCCGGGACGAGCCGGACTACGACAAGCTCATGCGGGGACGACTGAAGATCCTGGACGAGCGGGGCCTGAAACTGGCGGACATCCAGGAGGTCATCGCCACCATGGACCCCATGCCCGGAGCGGGCCGGTTCCTGGACTGGGCCCGGCGGGCGTCCCAGATCATCGTGGTTTCCGACACCTTCATCCAGTTCGCCGGCCCCCTCATGGAGAAGCTGGGCTTCCCCACCCTTTTGTGCAACACATTGGAAGTGGACGACAGCGGCCGCGTAACGGGCTACCGGCTCCGCCAGGCCGACGGCAAGCGCCATGTGGTGCGCGCCGTGAAAAGCCTGAACTACCGGGTGGTGGCCATGGGCGATTCCTACAACGACATATCCATGTTGAAGGAAGCCGATGCGGGCGTCCTGTTCCGGCCCCCGGAGAATGTGATCCGGGAGTTTCCCCAGTTCCCCGTAACCCACAACTACGATGAGCTGAAAGCGGCCCTGATCCCGGCCCTGGAGGGGGGGGCCTGACCGGGCCCTATCCCGGCATGGAACACATCCTCCCCTTCCTCCCCTCCATTGAGCACATGGGGGCCCTGGCCTATTGGGTCCTGGCCCTTGGCTCCTTCCTGGAGTCCCTGGCCTTTGTGGGCCTGGTGGTGCCCGGAGGGGCCATGGTCTTTTTGGGGGGATTCCTGTGCGCCCGGGGCGTCCTGGATTTTTCGGCCCTGTTCGGATTCGCCTTTGCCAGCTCGGTGGCCGGGGACCTGACGAGTTATTACGCGGGCAGGCAGTCTCCCCGCTTCCTGGCCCCGGACAGCCGCCTGTGGAACTCCTCCCTCTACCTCAACACCCAGGCCTTCTTCAAAACCTTCGGACCCGCTTCCCTCGTGGCGGGACGTTTTCTCGGCCCCCTGCGGGGCATGACTCCCTTTGTGGCGGGTTTTTCCCGCATGGGCCGGGTTCGGTTTTCCGCCTGGACCCTGGTGGCGGCCGGGTCCTGGAGCCTGGCCTATCCCCTGGGGGGCTATATTTTCGGCAACGCCCTGGGGCTGGTGAGCCGGTGGTCGGCCCGGGCCGGATACGCGGCCCTTGGGGTCGTTTTGATCCTGGCGGCCTGGTGGTTTTTGCGCAAATTCGCGGCCAACATGCTCCCGGCCCTGAGGGACGCGGCCGCCGTGATCCTGGAGGACCTGGGCCGGGCCTCGGGCCTTTCCCCGGCCGCGTCCTGGATGGACCGGCGGTTTCCCTGGTTCGCGGCCTTTGTCCGGGCACGGTTTTCCCGGGAGCGGTACACGGGACTTTCCCTCACCCTCCTGACCCTGGCCCTGGCGGGCCTGGCC
>JAHJUF010000009.1 GCA_018829095.1 Pseudomonadota bacterium
AATTCTTGACAGCCCCCCCTTGCGGCCCTTAAACTAACCAGTAAGTTAGACCAACCAGTTAGTATCCTGTCGCCTCCCACGCACCGAAAGGAGTACCCCCGTGGCACCCCGGATTTCCCCTACCCCGGCCGCGCCCGCCTCCTTTGTTCCCTCTCCGGCTTCCCCCCGGAAGATCCCCCCCCGCCGCTTGGCCGGCAGCCCCCAGGCGGCCAGGGCCGCCGGGCCGTTTCCTTTGGCGGGGGGGGATTTTTCCCGCCCCTCCCCGCTACGGGACATGGCCCGGTTCCTGGGGCTTTCCGCCCTGGGCCTGGCCCTTTTCCCGGCCCTGGCCCTGGCGGCGGGAGCCATGCGGGTCCTTTTTGTGGGCAGCGGGGTTTCCCTGTTTCCTTCGGGCGGCCTCGGCGGGCTGGCCCTGAGCGTCTCGGGTCTGGCGCTCCTCTGCCTGGCCCTGGTGGCGGGGGCTATATGGGGAAGGCGCTCCCGGCTCCTGTTCAAGGCCGGGTCCCTGGCCCTTTCGGGCCTGTATCCGCTGCATTTCCTGGCCGCCCGTCTGGCCGGGGCGGACAAGAGGTCTGTGGAGCGTTCCTTCATCCGGGTGAACAACCGCATGGTGGAACACCAGGCCAAGTCAGCCGAAGCCTCCCGGGTTCTTTTGCTTTTGCCCCACTGCCTCCAGTTCCATGAGTGCGGCGTGCGCATCACCATGGACCCCTCCCAGTGCAAGCGTTGCGGCAAATGCCCCATGACCGGGCTCCTGGGCCTGTCCGAAGAGCGGGGCACCCCCCTGGCGGTGGCCACGGGAGGCACCCTGGCCCGGCGGTTCGTGGCCATGCACCGGCCCCGGCTGGTGGTGGCCGTGGCCTGCGAGCGGGACCTCTGGAGCGGCATCCGGGACTCGTCCATGCCCGTGTACGGAGTCCTGAACCAGCGTCCCCACGGGCCGTGTTTTGACACCGGTGTGGATCTCGCGGCTCTGGCCCTGGCCCTGGACCGGTTTTGCATTCCCGAGGCCCCCGGACTCGGGGAGGTTAGGGAGGCGTCATGAGGATCGTTCTGGCCAAAACCGCCGGGTTCTGCATGGGGGTGAGGCGCGCCGTGGACATGGCCGTGTCCCTGGTCGCCCGGGAAACCGGGCCCGTGTTCACCTACGGCCCCCTCATCCACAATCCCCAGGTTCTCAAGCGGCTTGAGAGCCAGGGCCTGCGGGTCATGTCCCGGGTCCCGGAAAAGGGGCGCGGCACGGTGCTCATCCGGGCTCACGGCGTGGCTCCCCAGGAGCGGGACGCCCTGGTCCGGGCCGGTTTCACGGTCCGGGACGCCACCTGCCCCCGGGTGGCCTCGGTCCAGGAGATCCTCTCCCGCCTGAGCCGGGAGGGGCGGCCCGCCGTGATCCTGGGAGACCCGGATCACCCCGAGGTCCTGGGCCTGGTGGGCCATGCGCCCGAGCGCACCTGGGTCATCCGGGAACCCTCCGAGGTGGCGGCCATCCCGGTCCTGCCCCGCCTGGGGGTGGTGTCCCAGACCACCCAGGACCAGGGGCTCTACGGCGAAATCGCCCGGGCCGTGGAGAAACGGTTCCCCGACGCCCGCATCTTCTCCACCATCTGCGGAGCCACGGAAAAACGCCAGAAGGAGGCCATGGATCTGGCCCGGCGGGTGGACGCCGTGGTGGTGGTGGGCGGCCGGGAAAGCGCCAACACCCGGCGGCTTTATGAAGTGGCCCAAAAAGCAGGAACCCTGTCCTTTCACGTGGAGGACCCCCGGGAGTTGGACGTGGCTTTCCTCACCTCCCTGGACACGGTGGGCGTCACGGCGGGCGCTTCCACCCCCCGGTGGATCATCCGGGAGGTCTGCCGCAGCCTGTCCGTCCCGGCCCGGCCCGAATCCGCTCCCGTGGCGGCCATGCCCCTGGAGGCTTTGGGGTGAAGCCGGGATGGTGACGGCAAAAGCGAAAAAGCGAAAAAATCCGTGGATTCCATTCGTATGAATCCCCAGGGGCCCAGCGCCCCGGCATCAGGAGAGAGTCATGAAGAGCCCCCACGACATCCCCGTTTCCCATCCCCGGGACCTCAAGGCCATGGGCCCGGAGGCCCTGGAGGACCTGGCCGGACGCATCCGCCAGGTCATCATCCGCACGGCCAGGAAGAACGGCGGGCACCTTTCCGGCAGCCTGGGGGCCGTGGAACTCACCCTGGCCCTGCACAGGACCTTTGACTCCCCCACGGACCGCTTTGTGTGGGACGTGGGGCACCAGGCCTACGCCCACAAGCTGGTGACGGGCCGGTGGGACCGCTTTGATGGCATCCGCCAGGCTGGGGGGCTGTCCGGCTTTCCCCGCCAGGGCGAAAGCCCCCACGACGCCTTTTCCACGGGTCATTCCTCCACTTCCGTCTCGGCGGGCCTGGGCCTGGCTGTGGGACACGCGCTGATGAACCATTCCGCCCGGGCCATTGCCGTGGTGGGGGATGGCGCGCTCACCGCCGGAATGGCCTGGGAGGGCCTGAACCAGGCCGGATGGGTGCCCAACAACCTGGTGGTGGTGGTGAACGACAACGGCATGTCCATCTCGGGCAATGTGGGGGGGCTGTCCCGCATTCTGGGAGGTCCGGGCAACGGAAACGGGGCCGCCAAAAAGGCGAAAAACCTGTTCGAATCCCTGGGGTTCACCTATTTGGGCCCGGTGGACGGCCACAACATCCCGGACCTTTTGGACGTCATGGGGCGGGCCAGGGCCTGCGATGGCCCGGTGGTGGTACACGTGAAGACCGTCAAGGGCCGGGGTTTTGCCGAGGCCGAGGCCGACCCCGAGGCGTTCCACGGCATTGCGGGAAAAAACGGCAACAGCGCGCCCAAGCCCCCCTCCTGGACCGAGGCTTTCGGCAACGCCCTGGTGGCGGCGGCGGAGCGTGACCCCCGGGTGGTGGCGGTCACGGCGGCCATGCCCTCGGGCACGGGGCTGAAAAAGTTTGCCAAGAGGTTCCCGGACCGGTTCTTTGACGTGGGCATCGCGGAGCAGCACGCCGTGACCTTTGCCGCCGGTCTGGCCTCGGCCGGGATGCGGCCCGTGGTGGCGCTCTATTCGTCCTTTCTCCAGCGGGCCTTTGACCAGGTGGTGCATGACGTTTGCCTGGACAATCTCCCCGTGGTCTTCGCCGTGGACCGGGCGGGCCTTGTGGGGGAGGACGGACCCACCCACCACGGCGTCCTGGACCTGTCTCTCCTCCGGTCCGTGCCCAATCTCGCGGTCATGGCGCCCTCGGACGGCAACGAACTGGCCGACATGCTGACCACGGCTCTCTCTGCGGACGGCCCCTCGGCTGTGCGCTGGCCCCGGGGGAGGCTCCCGGAATGGCCGGTCCAACGGGAGCCGCGGGTCCTGCCCCGGGGCAGGCTCAGGGTGACGGCTCCGGGGGAGCACGCCCTGATCCTGGCTGTGGGCTCCATGGTGACCGTGGCCCGGGAGGCCCGGGAGATGCTGTTGGAAAAGGGGGTGGAGGCGGCGGTGGTGGATGCCCGGTTCGTCAAGCCCCTGGACGCCGAGGCCCTGGTGCGCCTGTGCGTGCGGACGCCCCGGGTGGTGACCGTGGAGGAGAACGCCCTGGCGGGCGGGTTCGGCTCCGCCGTGGCCGAGTGCCTGGCTGACGCGGGGCTGTCCCAGGTGCGCCTGACTCGCCTGGGTATCGAGGACCGGTTCGTGGAACACGGCGAAGCCAAGGGCCTGCGCCAGGGCCAGGGACTGTCCCCGGAAGCCATCGCCGGAGCCGTCCTCTCCCTGGTGCGCATCCGCCCCGGAGCCTTTGCCCGCCCCGAACCGCTCTTGGCCGCCGGAATCGCATAGAAAGAGGGGGGTTGGAGGCATTTCCCTGCCAGGGAAGTCCCGTGCCGCCAATCCCCCAAGCCCCCTTGGGAAAAGGAGGCCTCTTGAGCCCCTTGCCGGATGTTCCGGCCAGGGGCTTTTTGCGTCAGTTCTTCATGATTCCCGTTCCGAAGCTTGGGAGGTCTTCGAGGGAGCCCATACCATCCGGGGTCTGGACCGTGATGCGGTGGTCCGGCTTGAACCAGATGTGGGTATAGATCCTCCTGGAGTACCAGATCCCTACCTTTTCCCCGGCCGGGGTAACGATCCATGCCCCCCGGTTGAAGGGCGATGAGCCCAGGCCCCGGGTGAAGTTCCATATCCAGCGCTCCTGGATGGCCGGGGTGGGGTCCACGGGTTTCCACAGCGTGGTTTCCAGCGTCCAGCCTTCCTTGATCCCCATGATCCCGTCCGGCGCGTTCAAAATGCCGGAGTAGTAGTAGGTGTACCCGGACGGGAGGTTTTTCCCCTCGAACATGCGGGCCACCTCCAGGCTGCGTTCAAGCCCTCCCCCTGCGGGCCTCAAGGAGGCACAGGCCGAAACGATCAGCAAGAGGGTTGCCAGGGCGGCGAAACGGATGGCGCGGCTCTTCATGGGTTTTCTCCTTGGGCGAGACGGTGCATTGCATCTTGCCAAACCTGTCCTAACATAAGGCTGGACCCGTAGGAGTAAAGCGCGGGAATACGCGTTGAAAAGGAGAAAGTCATGGTAAGGCGTTGCGGTTGGTGGATCGGGATGGCGGCAGCCGCGTTGTTCCTGGCCTCCGGGCTGGCCGTGGCCGGTTCCGGCCTGTACCCGGGATGGGAAAAGGGCGGGGCCTACGACAGCTTGTATCGGGTGAGCGAGTACGATTCCTTCAAGGGCGAGGTCGTGAAGATCGTGGAGATCACCCCCATGCCGGGCATGGCCCCGGGCGCGGGCCTGGTGGTGAACGACGGGGACGAAAATATCCTGGTGCACCTCGGGCCTGTGGGCTTCGTGGACCCCAAGGCCACGGGCTTCAAGCCCGGCGACCGGGTGAAGGTCAAGGGCGTGTGGGCCGACATCCGGGGCGAGGAAATCTTCCTGGCCTCCAAGGTCAAAAAAGGCGACCTCTACCAGCTAAAGGTCCGCCGCACCAGGGACGGCCTGGCTTTTTGGGAGATGAGCGCCGAGGAACTGGAGGAAGAGCGGGCCGAAGAATAGGGAGTAGGGAGGGTGAAGCCATCGCGCAGGTTGGGTGGTTCCGCGCGCAGCGCGGGTTCACCCAACAAATGGTTGACCATCGCCTTGGGGGGTTCCGGCAATTTGTTCCTGGATGTTGGGTGAACCTTGCGTGTTGCGCAAGAACCACCAAACCTACCGGACTACCGGACTTTTTCTTCTATCTGTTCTTTTCCTTTTCCCTAAAAGTATTCAATAATTCATTAAGGAAAAGGAACGGGATTTTGATATTCATTCTATAATCTTCTTCGAATTTCGGATTATAAATAGCGAATCTGCTGGCACGACCTTTATTCCATAAAGATAAGTATATAGTAGTAGCATCAATCACATTTCTATTTCCAGTATCAACAAAAATACTGTGATTGCTTATCTCCTGTAATGATTGTATTATTTTAAAGTAATTTTTAAGCGATATATTGGTAATAATTTGATCTCCTGCGCCATCCAGATAAATAGATTTGATAAAGCGATCATCTTCGTTCCACGAAAGAAATAAATAATTAAGTATTCCGTTATCAATACTTATTCGAATAAATAATATAGCATAATCTTGTTTTGCAATTTTTTGAATTTCCTTTTCAAATTTTATAATTCCAGCTTGAGTATAACTCAATATGAATGGTGCAAGCGGACACGTATTATCATCGTTTTTGGAAATCCAATTCTTCCAAAATTCTTGTTCTGAAGTTAAAGAAATAAATTCAGAATATGATTTTTCTATGTTATTATCAACGTTGCAGTATGCTACCGCAGCGTTGAATGATAGAAATATTAAAGTTAAAATGACTTTAATAATATGATGGCCTAGTCGGTAGCCCATGTTCCTTTCTAATCTCATTCTCCCTTTTCATAGGCCGGGTACCCCGGGTGCCCTGACAACCCCGTGGGCTTGGGTGCCAGGGTCACCCCGGCCTGATGGGTTGGCGGGGTCCGAAGGGCAAGAGACCTTCATCACCGCCGCAAAATCCCTTTTCCCAGGATGATGAAACCGCCAGCTATCGCTGGTCGAAGCGCATCTCCACGTACAGGTCTCCGCCGGGCTCCTCGCGGGTGGTCATGTGGGGGTAGCGCTTTTCGAAGACCTTGATCATGGGGAGGTTGTCCCTAAGGACCGTGGCGGCGAAGGCCTGGTAGCCGTTTTCCTTGGCGATGCGCTCCAGGGCCCCCAGGAGGTAGCTCGCCACCCCCAGCTTCTGGTAGTTCTCCCGGGTCACGAAGGCCACCTCGGCCAGGCCGTCCTCCCCCAGGGCGTAGGACCCGATGGCGATGATCTCCTTGAAGCCCCCCCGGGGCCCCAGGCCCACCAGGGACATGTTCTTCCGGTAGTCCACGGAGGCCCACTGCTTCTGGACCGTCTCGTGGGAAAAGCTCCGCTTGTTGTGGAAGAACCGGTAGTAGATGGTGTCCTCCGCCAGGGAGTAAAAGAAGTCCCGGTAGGCGATCTCGTCCGAGGGAAGCAGCGGCCTGAACACGATGGTCTTGCCGTTGGCCAGGCAGACGGAGGCCTTGTAGTTCTCCAGGAAGATGAGGTCGTCCTCGGGCGGGGGGAGCTGGTCCGCGAAGATGTACCGCCGGGTTTTCGCCTCCTCCACCAGCTCGGACCGGAACTTGGGGTGGGCGATCTGGGCCAGTTCCATGACCCGCTGGTAGATGCTCTGGCCCTGGAGTTCGGCGATGCCGTATTCCGTGACGATGAAGTTCACGTCGCCGCGCGTGGTGGCCACGCCCGCGCCCTGGGAAAGGTGGGGCACGATGCGGGACACGGTGCCTTTTTTCGCGGTGGATGGAAGCCCGATGATGGAAAACCCTCCCTCGCTCATGGAGGAGCCCCGGAGGAAATCCACCTGGTCGCCGATGCCCGAATAGAAGATGTAGCCCGTGGAGTCGGAACACACCTGGCCGGTCAGATCCACCTCCAGGGCGGACGAGATGGAGATGAGGCGGTCGTTTCTCGCGATGATCACGGGGTCGTTCACGAATTCGGAGCTGCGGAAGTAGTACAGCGGGTTGTTGTCCACGTGGTCGTAGAGGGCCCGGGTGCCCATGCAGAGCGACGTCACGATGCGGCCCGGCAGGAAGGTCTTTTTCTTGTTGGTGATGACGCCGGATTCGATGAGCGGCAAAAAGCCGTCCGTGATCATCTGGGTGTGGATGCCGAGATCCTTTTTGTGGTCCAGGTACTTCAGGACGGCGTAGGGGATCTGGCCGAAACCCACCTGGAGGGTGGCCCCGTCCTCCACCAGCTCGGACACGTACAGCCCGATGCGCCGGGAAACCTCCTCGGTGGTGACCTCGGGCAGGTATTCCACCAGGGGCTCCTCGTGGGTCACGATGCAGTCGAAGTCCTCCACGTGGACAAAGGAGTCGCCCCAGGTCCGGGGCATCTGGGGGTTCACCTGGGCCACCACAAAGGGCGCGTTCTCCATGCCGCTTCGGGTGATGTCCACGGAAACGCCCAGGGAGCAGTACCCGAACCGGTCCGGCGGGGACACCTGGATCAGGGCCACGTCCAGGCGGATGCGCTGGCTGGAGAAGAGCTTGGGGATCTGGGACAGGTAGGCGGGCAGGTAGTCGATCTTGCCCTCAAAAGCGGCTTTCCGCATCTTCTCGGAGATGAAAAAGAGCTTCAGGGAGAAGCGCCGCAGGAAATCCGGATCATCCACATACTCGGCCATGGTGAAGGTGAGCATCTGGTAGATCTGGATGTCCGTCAGCTCCTTTTCCGCCATGAGGGCGTGGATCAGGTGCTGGGGCTCGCCGCAACCCGTGCCGATAAACACACGGCTCCCAGGCCGGATCTGCCGGATGGCCTCCCGGGCGGTGGTGAGCTTCTTTGGGCAGTGCTCCTTGAGCCAGGCGTGGTAGTCCAATGCAGGCTCCTTATGATGGTGCGGGCAGAAAGGTAAATCCGCAGGGGCGCGGATAGCATGTGCTACGGGATGAAGAAAAAACAAAAGGAATCATGCTATTTAGTTAATAGAGGCCAATTGTCGTTGCTAAATAGTGCGAATCTAAGTAACATTGCAATAGATGTATAAGCTTCATTGTCAGAAATATCAGATTTTCTTCCGTGTGCAGATTCATCTCTCCAGTATTTTAAGAGGTCTGTGAGGCCTTTGAATTCTCTCCTTATCCGTTCATCGACTTTGCCAATAATTAGATTTTCAATTTTTATTCTACCTCCAGCTGAGGAATAACTTCTTATTATTCTTTCTTCATCTTGGTCTTTTTCGATTGCTATTGCTAAAAGTATTGACTCTGCGGCTGCCCCGCACATGGCGCAACAAGCTAAATATGCATGAGCATCATAACAACGAATTGCTTGTTGAGCTCTTTCATGAAATCCTGGCCCCAAACGCCCTTTAAATGGCTCTATCATTTGAGCAAATCTTTCGGGTTCGGTCGGCACAAAGGCATCAAAATTTTCTTCTTCAATCCATTGTCGGCCAAAAGCTGTTATTGAATAGCCATTTCCACCGGAACCATCCGGGGTTACCTGGCCTCCACGTTTCTTGACCCCTGGCCGAAGGATACCGCGGCGACAAAGTTCCCAGGCTGCATCAACAATGGCCGGAAAATGTTCATCAAGAATAGTTATTTCTTCTGTTTGGCTGGGACTTTTCATGATTTGATTAGCATACAAACGCATTAATGCTGGAATGTATATATCATAGCCATAATTCCCAACACGGAGTTTAGGTTCTGATTTGGCATATTTCAATATCAAATGAATCGCGTCTTCTTGCTTCATTGCCATTGTATCCTTTCGTACGATGTCTCATAAAATAAAGAAATATTGATTTAATGGGTTTTTCGGTTTATTTTAAAATAAAAAATGATATCCGGCGCCGTCATTCCGGCGAAGGCCGGAATCCAGTCGTTTCATTGCGTAAAAATCTGATGAATTCGTAAAAAGTCGTCATCCCGGCGAAGGCCGGGATCCAGGCTTTTTGTAACACCTCGAAATCGCTGGATTCCGGCCTTCGCCGGAATGACGGTTCGGATG
>JAHJUF010000070.1 GCA_018829095.1 Pseudomonadota bacterium
AGGGGGGAGTTCTTTTTTGTTTAGCTTCTTATCTTTTTTTGGCTCATCCGGTTTCCGGAAACCTGGCCGAACCGGGCAAGGGACAGGCGCGGAGGAAAATCCTCCAGGTACGCAAAAACCGGAAAAATCGTTTCCCTTCCCCCGCGAAAAGCCTCTGGCGGGATTTGCCAAAAGGCGTTTTCAGTGGGAGAATGGCCGACTGGAAAGGAGGGCTTGCCATGAAGTGCCCCAACTGCGGAAAATCAAACCTTATGCTTTTGAAAACCTGACGGTCCACCGTCTGGCGCTGCAGGTCCTGCCGCGCAAGGTACCAGCCCGAGGAAATGGCCGGTCTTTTGGACGAGGATGCGGAAGAGGAACTGAACAACGTGCGGTGCGACCGCCTTTGAGAGGAGACAGGATATGCCCTATGTGACCGTGGAAACCAACCGGCCCCTGGGCGGGGCGGGGCTGGAATCCTTCGTGAAGACGGCTTCCGCGTTCTTCGCCCAGCTGACGGGAAAGGCGGAAGAGAAAATCATGCTGAGGGTGACGGCCGGGGCGGCCATGGTCAAGGGCGGAACCAGCGGCCCGGCGGCCTACGTGCTGATCAAGAGCATCGGCCTGCCCGTGGAGAAGTGCCCGGCCTACGTGGAGGGGATCAGCGCGTTTTTGGAAAGGGAGCTGGCCGTGCCCCGGGAGCGGATCTACATCGACCTGGCCGCCATCGAGCCCGCCTGGTTCGGCGCGGGAGGCAGGACCTTCGCGTAACGGGGAAGGAAGGGAACCGCAATCCCCTTCATGAAAGCCCGGAGGGAAATCCCGCCCTCTTTTTCCTCTGGGTAGTTTTGATGGTGATGCAACAAGTCGTCATCCCGGCGAAGGCCGGGATCCAGGGTTTTTGTAACGTAGGGAAAAACTGGATTCCGGCCTTCGCCGGAATGACGGGTTTGGTAGATTCCGGACTTGCTGCAGGGCCATCCATCTTCGTAATCCGTGGATTTTTTTGCTTTTTATACCCCTGCGGCACCCAACCCGTTCTCAGCTATCCCCTCCGCGTCCATAGTCGTCCACGAAGCGCTGGATGTCGTCCTCCCCCAGGTAGGGGCCGGACTGGACCTCGATCAGCTCCAGGGGGATCTTGCCCGGGTTTTCCAGGCGGTGGGCGGTGCCCACGGGGATGTAGATGGACTGGTCCTCGGTGAGGGTCAGGACTTCATCGCCCCGGCTGGCCAGGGCCGTGCCCCGGACCACGATCCAGTGTTCGGCCCGGTGGAAGTGCTTCTGGAGGCTAAGGCGCGCGCCGGTCTTGACCGTGATGAGTTTCACCTGGAACCGGTCCCCGAACTGGATGGACTCGTAGGAGCCCCAGGGGCGGTAGACCTTTCGGTTGCTGATGGCCTCGGCCCGGCCCCTGGCCCGGAGGGCGGCCACCACGTGGCGCACGTCCTGGACCCGGTCCCGGGGGGCGATCAACACCGCGTCCGCCGTTTCCACCACGATATGCCCCGTGACCCCCACGGCGGCCAGCAGGCGGCTCTCGGACCGGAGGAAGCAGTCGTGCACGTCGTGGACGCACACGTCCCCGGACAGCACGTTGTCCGCCTCGTCCTTCTCGTTCACCTGCCACAGGGCCTCCCAGGACCCGAGGTCGCTCCAACCCGCGTCCAGGGCCACCACCGCGCCCCGGTCCGTCTTCTCCATGACCGCGTAGTCCACGGAATCCGCCGGGCAGGCGGCAAAGGCTTCCGGGTCCAGGCGGAAGAAGTCCAGGTCTTCCCGGCCCTTTTCCAGGGCCAGGCGGCAGGCGGCCAGGATTTCCGGGGCCAGGCGGGAAAACTGGTCCAGCACCACGGAGGCCTTGAACAGGAACATGCCGGAATTCCACAGAAACTCCCCGGAGTCCATGTAGGCCCGGGCGGTGTCGGCGTCGGGCTTTTCAAAGAACCCGGCCATGGCAAAGGCTTTGCCGCCCAGGGGTTCGCCCTTCTTGATGTATCCGTAGCCCGTTTCCGGGGCCTGGCACACGATGCCGAAGGTGACGCAGCGGCCTTCTTCCGCCAGCTCCGCGCCCCGGGCCACGGCGGCGTTGAAAGCCTCCTGGTCCCGGATGTGGTGGTCCGCCGGGAGCACGAAGAGCACGGGGTCCTGGCCGTCCGCCCGGGCGCGCAGGGCCGCCACGGCCACGGCCGGAGCCGTGTTCTTGCCCTGGGGCTCCAGGATG
This sequence comes from Pseudomonadota bacterium, assembly GCA_018829095.1. Classification (GTDB taxonomy): domain Bacteria; phylum Desulfobacterota; class Desulfobacteria; order Desulfobacterales; family Desulfatibacillaceae; genus JAHJUF01. The sequence continues at coordinate 2,204 of JAHJUF010000070.1, forward strand.
ATGGTGGAGGAAAGCCCCATCTGGCGGATCTGCTCGGCCACAAAGAACCGGTGGCTCTCGTTGGTGACCACCACGGGCGGGGCCGTGTCCGCCGCCCCTGCCACCCGGGTCAGGGTGTGCTGGAGCATGGTGCGGTCCCCGAAGAGCCGCAGGAGCTGCTTGGGATATTCGTCCCGGGACAGGGGCCAGAGCCTGGTCCCGGAGCCTCCGGCAAGGATGACGGGCACGATCATGGGCGAATCTCTTTGAAGGGTTGGAAAAGGCGGAGGTTCCGCGCCGGGTCAGTATACCCCAATTTCCCCTCGAAAAACAGGCTTGCCCGGCCCGTTCCGGGGCAAACGCATGGAGCTGTTGAGGCGGTTACCGGAAACAGGCTTTTTGGGAAAAATGGCCCAAGCGGGATCCCCCCTTTGAAAAAGGGGGGCCAGGGGGGATTTTTTTCGGGCGCCTCGTTTTTGGGCAGCCCGGTCAGGACCACTTGAACATTTTGGAACCCACGGCCATGAGCACGGCGGAAAATCCTGCCAGGGCCGCCATGGGCACGGCGAGGTCCGAAAGCCCCGCCCCCTGGTTCATGATGGCCCGCAATCCCGCGTTCATGTGGGTCAGCGGCAGGGCCTGGGAAAAGGTTTGGACCCAGGCCGGGGCACCCTCCAGGGAAAACCACACCTCGGAGAGGAACATCATGGGCCACAGGATGACGCTGGCCATGCCGTTGGCGAACTCCTCGGAGGCGCTCCGGGAGGCGATGACCATACCGATGGACACCATGGCGGTGCAGCCCAGGGTATAGAACAGGGCCAGATCCAGGAGGGAGCCCTGGCACCTAAACCCGAAGAGCCAGGCGGAGAAGGCATAGACCGTGCCCCCGGAAAACAGGAGCACCACCAGCCGGGAAGCCACCTGGGCCGAGAGGTATTCAAAGGCCGAAAGGGGGGTGGCGGCCAGACGCTTCAACACCCCGTTTTTCCGGTAGCGCACCACCACGAAGCCCACGCCGTACAGGGCCGAGAACATGGTGTTCATGGCCAGGATGCCCGGGAACAGCCAGTCGATGTAGTGCACCGCCCGGCCGGAAACGGTGCTTTTTTCGGCCACCTTGGAAAACGCATCGGCCCCGGCGGCCCGGAGGATGAACAGGGCCTGGGCCTGGACCCCCTTGGGCGAGGACTCGTTGATCCAATACCGGGCCGGGCCGCCCTCCCCGGGTTGCACCACCAGGTCGTAGCGGTTCGCCAGGAGCTTTTCCGTGGCCTGGGTCAGCTCCGGTACGGACACGAGGGAGAGCTGGATTTCCTCCTGCACCGCCCTGGCCAGGTCCGTCAGGCTCCCCACCACGGCCACGCGGTAGGGAGAAACCCCGCCCCGGCCGAACATGACGGCAAATCCCGCGATGATGAGAAACGGAAACACCATGTTCCAGCCGAACCCGGCCCGGTCCCGGTAGAACTCCTTGTTACGGGCGGCGAAGATGGACCAGAATCGGGATAGCATGGGGCTCGTTTCACCTGCCTGGCGGCGTGGGGGCGTTGGCAAAAAAAGCAAAAGAAACCGCAGATTACGCAGATTATGGGGATTTTGTCAAAAGGAGGCGGGCCGGTTTTTGCGTCCGGCCCCGTGGCTTTGGTGGCACCCGGGAGGTTTTTTTAATCAAAGGCATTGGGTGGCACCCGGGGGAAAAATTACGGATTCAGGCTTTTCCTTTTTTTCTCATGATTTTTCCATATCCATTCTTGTGGAAAGGGCAGGACTTGATGCATACGGAACAGCCGTCGTGATCGTAGAAGAATGTACCGCATTTTTCATGATCCACGCATGAAACCGTGCTGCTCTGCTTTTTCACCGGCTTCTGGTAGATTGCTCCCACAGGGCATTTTTTGATACACAAGCCGCATTTCTCACAGAATTCCGAGATGCCGAGATCCTCTTTTTTCGTTTCGGGCAAAGGCCCAGCGTTGGTAGTGATCATGGACAGCCTCTGCCTGGGACCGAACTTCTTTGAGATGAGCATCCCGTGCCTCCCCATCTGGCCC
>JAHJUF010000071.1 GCA_018829095.1 Pseudomonadota bacterium
AGCCCCCGGGAGCCCGAGTGGATCATCACCGTGACCTGGCCCGGGAAAAGCCCGAAGGCGTCGGCGGCGTCCGGGTCGAAGACCTCGTCCACCATGCCCACCTCCAGGAAGTGGTTCCCGGACCCGAGGGTGCCCAGCTGCTTCAGGCCCCGCTCCACGGCCCGTTCGGACACGATGTGCGGGTCCGCCCCGGCCATGGCCCCGCCCTCCTCGGTGCGGTCCAGGTCCCCGGCCTCGCCCATGCCCTGTTCCAGGGCCCACTGGCTGCCGTGGGTGAGGACCTTCCGGACGTCCCTGGTTCTCAACTTCACGTATCCCGTGGTGCCGACCCCCGAAGGGATGGCCCGGAACAGCTCGTTCACCAGGGCCTGGAGGCGTGGGGCCACATCCTGGCGGGAAAGGCCCGTGGTCATTAAGCGCACGCCGCAGTTGATGTCGTAGCCCACGCCGCCGGGGCTGATGATCCCGCCCTGGGCCTCGTCAAAGGCCGCCACGCCGCCGATGGGAAAGCCGTAGCCCCAGTGGATGTCCGGCATGGCCATGGAAGCCCGGACGATGCCCGGAAGGCAGGCCACGTTGGCCACCTGGGCCAGGGCCCCCTCCTTTTTCAGGCTCCCCATCATCTCCTCCGAGGCGTACACCAGCCCCGGCACCCGCATGGCCCCGGTCTTGGGGATGCGGAAACAATAGTCGGAAACCTTTTCCAGAACCGGGTCCATGTTTCCTCGTTCCCTTTCCGGGAATCCTGCATGATGAAGATGCAATACGTCGGGAAGCCACCCAAACCGTCATACGTCGAAGATCACCTGGGCCGTCCAGCCGTTGTTTTCCCGGGCCACCCGGGCCTGGTGCCAGGTGACGGCCTTGATCTCCTCGCCCACGGGGTGGGTGTCCGGCCGGAAGGTCTCGCCCAGGATCTCGGCGGTCAGGAAGGTGCCGGAAACCTCCTGGATTCGCACCTGGCAAACCAGGAGCCCCTCGCTCCAGAACAGGAAGAGTATCTCCCGCAGCCAGTTCACCAAAAGGTCCGCCGGGTCCTCGCCCTCCACGGAAACCCTGCGGTTACGGTCCCCCGGCCCCCGGCAGGGCCCGGACAGGAGATCGGCCAGGACCAGGGCGCTCTTGGCGTAGAGCCCCGGGAGGTCCGGAGCGGTCAGCCGGATGCCCAGGTCCGCCGTGTGGTCCAGGAACTCGTAATCCGGCATGGCCCCTCCCCCGGTTTTCCGCCCGCGAAAAAGAAAAAAGGCCCGGGCCGCCGGGCTGGCTCAATGGTTTCACAATAAGCTGGGGCCGGGCCCGCGTCAACCGGAGCCGGGGCTTTGCCAAGGCGGGGCGGGCGTGGTACAAATTGAAAATATGCCGATGATCACCCGCCGACCCCCGGGAGCGGTCATGCCCATGCACGTCAATTACGCCTATCTTCTCTACAAGGCCCGGGAGCTTTCCCCCGGAGGCCCGGTGCTGGACTACGGCTGCGGGGCCGGAGAGGTGGTGGAGGCCGGCGTTTCCCGTGGCCTGGACGTGTGGGGCGCGGACAGCTTCTTCTGCGGGGACCCTGGCGCAGCCCGAAAAAAGGGGCTCCTGGGAGACCGGGTGCGGGAAATTAAAGACGGGCGGATTCCTTTTGAAACGGAAACCTTTTCCCTGGTGGTGTCCAACCAGGTGTTCGAGCACGTGGAGGACCTGTCCCGGGTGCTTTCCGAAATCCACCGGGTCCTGGCCCCGAGCGGCAGGCTCCTGACGCTTTTCCCGGACCGGGGCGTGATCCGGGAGGGGCACTACGGCATTCCCGGCTCCCACTGGATGCCCCGGGGCTCCCGGGCGCGGTACTGGTGGATGCTGGCCGGGCGGAGCATGGGGCTGGGGGCCCTGAAAGGCGAAAAACCCCGGAGCGTGTGGGCCCGGGAAGCCGCCGACTACCTGGACCGGGCCGTGTTCCACCGTTCCCGCCGGGAGATCCGGGCCCTCATGGAGCCCCTGTTCGACAGCCGGTTCATCGAGGACGACTACTGCGCCTTCCGCCTTACCCGCCAGGGCCACCCCCGCCTGGCCCGGGCCGCCCGCCTCCCCGTGGCCCGCCAGGCTGGAAACGAACTCTTCCGCCGCCTCTCCGGCCTGGTGATCCTCGCCAAGAAAAAATAGATGCCCGCCCCCTGAATTTTCAAAAGCAAAAAAAGACATGGATCCCGAAGAGGGAAAGGATGCCCCGCCAGGCCCGGCGGCCCCGGAAACTTCCCCCCCCTGGAAAAAGGGGGCAGGGGGAATTTTTTAGCGTATCAAGGGGTTCGGCCGAATTCCGCATCCGGAACCCTCCCGCAGCCAACGAAAGCGGCCCCGATCTTTCCCGGGCCATAAATCCATGATGCAAAAAGTTTTTGCGGGGGAAGGGGGGCGCGGGGGGAGGGGGCGCTTTTTTCAAAAAGCGCCCCCTCCCC
>JAHJUF010000072.1 GCA_018829095.1 Pseudomonadota bacterium
ATGTACTCGCCCGACTTGCCCAGGTCCGTGTCCGACGGCGTGTAGTAGAGGTACCGGTGGCCCTGGTCCGTCTGGACGTCCACCATCAGGTAGAACATGGCGGAAGCCTTCATGTCCCAGTTGAGCGTGTCGTGCACGTTGTCGTGCCAGAGGGTGCCGTCGGCGTTTTTCAGGCTGAACGTGGTGGACGTGGTGCCCCTCAGCTCGATGGCCCGGCCTTCGTCGCGCGCCACGTTCCGGACCAGCCCCAGGCCCGACACCACGGACCAGCCGCTTATGCCGCCGTCATTCCAGTCATAGGAAACCGGCGGGATGGAGCTGGCGTCCCCCGGGTCGGAGCCGGCCGCCACTTCCGTGCCGTCGTCGAAACCGTCGTCATCGGCGTCCGTGTCCAGGAGGTTCAAGGCCCCGGTGCCGTCTGCGTTGTCGTCCCAGCTCTGCCCCAACAGTCCCCAGGCAGTGACCTCGGGCCCGTCGTTCAGCCCGTCGTCGTCGCTGTCCGCGTCGTAGAGTCCGGTGCCGTAGGTGTCCCGCTCCTCCACATCCATGAGGCCGTCGGCGTCCGAGTCGAAGTCCGCGGGGATGGCGGCCAGGAGCGAGATGTCGTCCACCCGCAGGTTGGTGCCTCGGAAGTGGAAGCCGTTCACGGCGGTGATGGTTTCCAACGAGCCAGCGGCGGCCAGGTCCGCGTCCAGGTCCCGGACATAGGTGGACCACTGGCCGTAGATGGTGGCGTAGGCCAGGCCCAGGCGGGCGTAGGAGCCCTGGAGCACGGGGGTTGTCTCCGCCGGGGTGTAGTAGAGGGTCATGGGGCCGCCGGTGGTGTCCACGTCCACGTACACGTAGAAGAAGCCCACGGACTTCATGCTCCACTCGAGGACCGTGTTGGTCTCCCCAAGGTCCGCGCCGCCGGGGCCGGCCATGGAGAACCAGGTGTCCATGGTGTTGGCCCGAAGCTCAATGACGTTGCCGCCCCGGTCCTGGTCCGCTACGTTTCGCAACACCGTGAGGTTGGGGTGGGACGAGATACCCCAGTCTCCCGTGGTGCCGTCCTCGAAGTCCCAGGTGACGGGGGGGCTGGCCTCCGACAGGTCATAGGAAAAAACCACGCCCAGATCATCGCTGCCTCCGTATACTGTCTGGCCATAGAGCAAGGAGCCGGAAATCGTGGGGCTCTCTTGGTTGGGAGTCTTTCCGTCGCCCGCTCCTCCGGCGAAGTTGTGGAGCACCGCGTACCCGGCGCCGTCCGTGGCGATGGAAAAGAGCGTTCCGAAATCCGAGGCGCCGCCATAGATGGTCATGCCGAAAAGAGTGGAGCCCGAAAGCGTTAGGGAACCACCGGGCTGTTTTCCGTCACCCGCGCCTCCGGCGAAGTTGTGGAGCACCGCGTACCCGGAGCCGTCCGTGGCGATGGAAAAGAGCGTTCCGAGATTCGAGGCGCCGCCCCACGCGGTCATGCCGTAAAGAGAGGAGCCCGAAAGCGTGAGGGAACTGATGGGCTCTCTTCCGTCGGCCACGCCTCCGGCGAAGCTGTGGAGCAACGCGAAGCCGGTGCCGTCCGTGCCTATGGAGAAGATCGTGCCTTTATTAAAGATGCCACCATATGCGGTCATGCCGTAAAGAGTGGAGCCCGAAAGCGGGAGGGTACCCCAGGCAGCGAGTCCGTCGCTCACGCCCCCGGCGAAGCTGTGGAGCACGGCGAAGCCGGTGCCGTCCGTGGCGATGGAGAAGATCGTGCCATAATCCAAGGCGCCGCCCTGGACGGTCGTGCCGTAAAGAGTGGAACCCGAAAGCGTTAGGGAACCATTGGGATACTCTCCGTCGCCCGCGCCTCCGGCGAATTCATGGAGCACCGCGAAGCCGGTGCCGTCCGTGGCGATGGAGAAGATCGTGCCTTGACCAGTGGAGCCTCCAACGTAGGTCACGCCGTAAAGAGTGGAGTCCGAAAGCGTGAGGGAACCGCGGGGCTCGCCTCCGTCGCCCGCGCCTCCGGCGAATTCGTGGAGCACCTGGTAGCCGGAGCCGTCCAGGTTCATGGAGTACACCACACCTATGTTCCAGGATCCGCCATAAAAGGTCATTCCATAGATCCTGGCGCCATCCACGACCACCTTCTGGGAAAGGCCATGTTGACCGTCCGGGCCCCCGAAGCTGTGAAGCACGGTGAGGTCCCCGGGCGCGGCAAGGAGGGCCGGGGGGGAAAGGAGGCAGAAAGCCAAGAGAGAGAAGGCCGAAAATAGAAAAAGGCGTTTCATAAGGTTCCTCAACTTTTTTTCAGAGACAGGTTATGGGCCGGTGACACGAGGAAAAAAATCCCTCCACCCCGTCAGAGTGACGGCCTTCATGGAGGGATCAATAGAGCGCAAATCCCCTGCCTTGCCCAGGGAAGGCCCCATCGATACGGGGCATCCCTCGCAGGCAGCCTTTTCAAAAGGCGTCAGGCAGATATAGTACAGTTCGGACATCTTTTATTGGAGCAAGCCGGAATGGTCAGCACCTGAGCGTCTTGCTGCCAAGGAAAGGGGGCCGGTTGAAAAAAGCCATGGAACCTGGGGTGGGGCTCATCGCCGCCTGGAGGGCAAACCTCCACAGAATCGTTTACCTGGAGGGAAAAACCGTGACTTCATTGTTTAAAAAAATATGCCAGCACTCATTTGCGCCCGTGGGCAACGGAAAGCAAGAACAATCGGAGCGGAGGGCCAAGAATGGGACTGGAGTATTAGAGAATCCCGTTTGTATCAAAAAAGGGAAGGGGAGAACCCCGCGAGACAGGAGCCCTCCCCTATGTTTTTCACTCCGTACCACACCGGCAAGGCCGGGTGCCGCTGACAGCCCCGATGGCTGAAGCCTGGGTGCGAAGCACAATAGGTTCTTGATACGGGTTGGAAAGGCAGGGCGGCGATTGAAACGCCTTGGCGCTTCCACCCAATCCCCCCCCCTTTTTTTTAGGAAAGGGGGGAGTCATGGCCCGGGCCTGCCGATCGCAGGGCGAATGATGATTCGCCCCTAAACTGGCCCCTATAGCCCGCTATATCTTGTGCCTCTCCCCATCCCCAAAATTCATCAAGATTATGCCACATTCCGCGCCCATGGCCACGCGCGGGTTCGTTTAAATATCTTCGATTTCAATGCTTATCACAGGCAAATTTCGAACGCAATGGTACTCATGGATTTCTGCCGCGCACAGGTGAGTAGACCGTTCCGACATGAGAAATAGTCCAAAAGCGGGCGACCACGGACCCCGGGAGCTTCGGCTTGCCGGGGTCTTTTTTTTGCCCCGTGCGCCAAAAAGTGGGGACAGGGTGGGGACAAAATGTAGATGAAACAAAAAGGGGTTATGGCTTGATGGCCATAACCCCTTGATTTTCTTGGTGCCGAGGGACAGAGTTGAACTGCCGACACGGGGATTTTCAGTCCCCTGCTCTACCGACTGAGCTACCTCGGCGGAAAGCCGTTTTGCAGGTAAATGATTTCAGGCGGTTACCCGCAAACGCCGCACCGTATATAGTTTGCGGCCCCCGCCTTGTCAAGCGAAAATGCTTGGGACGAGTGGCTTCCCGCCAGGATGCCCGGGCTTTTCCCCGGACCGGCCACGGTGAAGTCTGGGCACTTGCCGGGGGGGGATTTTCCCCGATTCTGGCCAATGGTCCCGGGATGTCTTATTATCCGATACACGAATTTCCCATAGGGAGGATGGCATGAAGGACACTCAGGAGTTTTTTGAAAGGAATCCGGCCCCATCTCCGGAGTTTCTGAAGACCCCCTTTCCCATGGCGCCCAAGGAGGAGGATGGCGGGGAAATCGCCTGCTGCGGACCTCCGGCCGGGCCCAGGAGCGGGGCGAATGAAAAGCCCGGGTACCTGGTGTGGCCCTTTGTGGAGGAATTTGTCCAGACTCCGGCCGGGGACACCCCCAGGGTCCGGACCAGGCTCTCCCTGTTGGACCGTTTTCTTGCGGCCGGGGCCCGCCTGGGGATCGCCCGGAACTCCCACAAGGTGGCTCCGGGACTCTACACCCTGGGGCTCCCCGGGCCTGAATCGCCGGTCCTGGTCACGGCCAACTACAAGCTTTCTTTCGACGCCGTTCGGAGCTCCATGGAAGGCCGCAGCGCCTGGCTCCTGGTGGTGGACACCCGGGGAATCAACGTGTGGTGCGCGGCGGGGAAGGGGTCCTTTTCCGCAGACGAGGTGACCCGCCAGGTGGTCAGGACCCGGCTGGATTTGGCCGTGTCCCACCGGACCCTAATCCTGCCCCAGCTTTCCGCTCCGGGGGTGGCGGCCCGGAAGGTGAGGCGCGCCACCGGTTTCACGGTGCAGTGGGGCCCCATCCGGGCCGGGGATCTGCCCAGGTATCTGGACCAGGGCAACAAGGCGGACCCGGCCATGCGCCAGGTGAGCTTCACCCTGGGAGAACGGGTTGTTTTGCTCCCTGTGGAAATTTCCATGGTTCTCAAGCCCGTGGCCCTGGTGATCCTGGCCGGGTTCCTGGTTTCGGGCATCGGGCATGGGGGATACTCCCTGGCCGCCGCCTGGCATCGGGGATGGGTTTTTGCCACAGGAATCTTATTGGCAATCCTGGCGGGTGCGGCTGTGACCCCCCTGGCCCTGCCCAGGCTTCCCTTCACGGCCTTTTCCGCCAAAGGGGCTGTCGTGGGGGCTGTAATGGGGGCGACTTATGCCCTATATGTGTCCGGTGGCTGGATGGCCGGATGGGCCCTGGTGCTTTTGATGGCCGCCTTTTCTTCCTACCTGGCCATGAATTTCACGGGTGCCACGCCCTTCACCTCGGGTTCAGGGGTGGAAAAGGAGATGCGCCGGGCCATTCCTTTTCAGACCCTGGCTGTGTTGGGGGGGGCTGTGGCCTGGATCGCGGGCGGGTTTGTTTGACGAAATGATTGGCGCCCATCCCCAAAATTTTTTCTGCTGGGATGGGCTGCAAAAGCGGGAGAGGTTTACCCGTTTCGGGACAAGCCCTGGTGAGCAAGGAGGAACATGAAGGATTTTCGCTATCTTTCCGGTGTGGCCAGCCTGCGGGTGGATGAAGAAAAATGCGTGGGCTGCGGCGATTGCCTGGAGGTCTGCCCCCACGGCGTCCTGAAGGTGGAGAAGGGCAAGGCCACGGCGGTTGACCACGACGCCTGCATGGAATGCGGGGCCTGCGCCAAAAACTGCCCGGCCGGGGCCATCAGCCTGACCCCTGGCGTGGGGTGCGCGGCCTACATCATCCAGACCTGGCTGAAGGGCAGGGGAGGGGTTTCCTGCTGTTGACCCGATATCTTACCAGAGAGCCCGGTGGAACTCCGTGAACCCCCGGACTCCGGATATTTCCACGGGATCGGCCTCGGGGGGGCGCAGAACGCCCTCGAAGTGCCCGAAGAACTGGCGGAAGTAGGTCTTGATCACCAGGGCGTTGATCTTTTCCGAGCGTTCCCCGGCCGGATGGAAAGTGAGATCCACCAGGCCTTCTTCGTCCCGGACGGTCCAGGGGCGGAAAGGGTCGTCGTAGTCAAAGGTGAATATTACCCGGGGGACCCGGGTGCGGCGGTTGTTGACCCAGAAGGCGTTTTCCGAAAAATAGGTTTCATTGGTGAGGGCTGCGAAGTTGGCGCCCACGGGCAGCTTCCCCTCCTGGACCCCGGAGAAGGCGGCCCAGAACCAGTTGGTCTGGCGGCGGAGGTATCCCCCGGACCAGTCGTAGAGGATGGTGGCGTTTTCCGGCCCCTCCAGGGTCCGGCCGTCCAGGGTCATGGAAAGCTCCTGGGGCAGGATGGGCATTCCTTTTTCCGTGAAGGTCCACCGGAAGGGTTCCGAGGGGTTCAGGACCCTCAAGGGCTGGTTTCCGGCCAGGGAGTAGGGTGCCGACAGCCGGAGGGCGAACCGCCCCCCCAGGCGGATGTCCGCCTCCAGGCGGCCCGAGGCGTGGGACTTTTCGATGTGCACCCGGTTCTTCCCTTTTTCCCAGAGGATCTCATACTCGTCCGGGTTCGCGGGGAAGAGGAGGCGGCCCAGGCCCGGCCCCTTGGTTTCCCAGGAAAAAAGCATGCCCTGGGAAAAGGAATACACGTAGGCGAACAGGGCATGCATGTATCCCAGGTTCACAACGGCAACTCCCGCGATGTGCTCCTGGGACAGGACCCCCAGGAAATTGAAGGCGTGATAGGCCAGTTTTTTACGGATTCCACCCACGGGTTTTCCGAAGAAATTCCGGAGAATGAAATCCTCGTGGTTGAAGCGGATGGGTTCGTCCAGGACGCCGTATTCCGGCTGGCCGTTTTTTTGAATGATGGGACGCATGGGTTGATCCTTTGCTCGGGGTTGGGATGCTGATAAAATGTTTCCGTATTCAGCCTGACGGATAGCAGAAATCCTTGTTTTTTGCCAGACCGGGGGCTGCCCCGGCGGCGCTTCATGTCCCACGGTTCCAGGAGACCTTAATTGCGCGTTTTGATTTTTGAGGAAGGGAAGATCCGGGAAGCGGAGGCGCCCGATCCGGTTCCCGGCGAGGGTGCGGCCCTGGTGCGGGTCCGGATGGTGGGGGTCTGCAACACGGACCTGGAATTGCTTTCCGGCTATTACGGGTTTTCAGGTATCGCCGGACACGAGGTGGTGGGGGAGGTGATCCGTTGCGACGCCCGCCCGGATCTCCTGGGCAAACGAGCCGTGGTGGCCATCAATCAAGGGTGCGGGGCAGGGGACTGCCCTTTTTGCGCCTCCGGGGTACCGGGGCACTGCCCGGACCGCCAGGTCCTGGGCATCGTGGACTGGAGCGGAGCGTTTGCCGAATACCTGGTGGCTCCGGTGGACAATCTTCACTGGGTGCCCGATGGCCTGGGCGACCTGGCCGCTGTTTTCGCCGAACCCCTGGCGGCGGTTCTTCACATCACGGAGCAGGCGCCCCTGGGGCCCGGGACCTCGGTGGCGGTCCTGGGGGATGGCAAGCTGGGCATGCTGGCGGCCTGGGCCCTTTCCCGGTTCGCTCCGGATCTCACCTTGCTGGGCAAGCACGAGGAGCGGATCGCTCTGGCCGCGTCCCTGGGGCTTTCGGCCATGGCCTCTTCCGAATGCCTTTCCGCCGCTGGGCGCGGAGGACGGAAATTCGACGTGGTGGTGGAGGCCACAGGCTCTCCCCTGGGACTGGCGCAGGCCCTGGAAATCGTCAGGCCCCTGGGGATTATCGTCATGAAGACCACCACCCGCCATCCGGTTTCCACGGATCTGGCCCGGCTGGTGGTGAACGAGGTCCGGCTGGTGGGCTCCCGGTGCGGGGATATGGGACGGGCTCTCGGTTTCCTCGCGGAGACAGGAATGGACACCCGCCCGTTCATTGAGGCCGTGACCCCCTTTTCCTGCCATGCTGCGGCATTTGAAAGGGCTGTGCGTCCTGGTGCGGGAAAGGTGATCCTGGAGTTCCCCTGATCGCCGGCACCCCGCCACCTATCTGCCATTTCGGCATCATTCCCTAATGGCATCTGCCAGGGGGGGGCGCCACGGCTCACAGGCACGGGAGGCGAGTGGCCAGGGCGGGGGGCGGGATCAGAAGGAGGTGCGGATGGGCCCCAGGGTGCGGCTGGGCTTGGCGAAAAGGAATCCCTGGCCGTAGGGAACCCCCATGCGTTTCAAGGTTTCATACTCCGCCTTGGTTTCAATGCCTTCCACGATGACCTTGGAACCGATGTTCAGGGAAAGGTTCACCATGGCCCGGACGATCTCCTGCTTCATGAAACTCTTGTCAATGCCCTGGATGAAGGAGATGTCCACCTTCATGTATCCGGGGTTCAGCTCCATGATGCGTTCCAGGTCCGAATAGCCTGTCCCCATGTCGTCCCCGGCATGAACGATCCCCACGTCAGTGTAGTCCTTCATCGCCCCCCGGAAAAGATCGTAGTTGTCGATGGCGAGCTTTTCCGAGATCTCAAACACCACGTTCTCGGGCTTGAGCTTCAGATCATCCAGGAGTTCCTTCAGGTACGCGCCCCGAAACTCGGGATCGTGGATGGTCATGTGCAGGGTGTTGATGAAGATCTTTTTGTTTGTCTCCATGTTCCTGGCCCTTTCCAGGGCCTTCCTGCGGCACACCCGGTCCAGTTCAAAGGACAATCCGCTTTCGGCGGCAAGAAGGAACATGAGGGTGGGGGAGGTGAACACCGTGTTGCTGGGACCACGGGAAAGTGCCTCGTAGCCGATGATTTCCAGGCTGGACAGCTCCACGATGGGCTGGAAAACGGTGTGGAGGTCCTGCTCGATGATGATTCTCTGGAGGGCGTAGCGGGCCGTGTAATCCTGTTTGGCGGCCATGAACTCGCCCATCTTCTTGGCGTTGCGCACCAGCTGCCGGATGAGCCGCATGTTGCTCACCATGGGGTTCTTGATTTCCAGGGCGTAGCCGATGTTGGGGCGGCAGTACTCCTTCAGGTAGGGATACAGGAGGTTGAACACCTCGCTTTCCAGGCGCAGGCGGATGCGTTCGGCAATGTCCTCCAGATGGTAGACAAGCCGAGTCCGGTCCTCCCTAGGCGCGGAGAGGAAGATCACGAAGGTGTCCGCGTCGTAGAGGTCCACCACGAAAATGTCCTGGCCCCGGAATTCCCGGTCCTTGGTGGTTTTCAGGATGCTGGTGATGGTGGAGAGAAGATGGGTGTAGGAGTTGCTTCCATACAGGTACTCGATGCGGGAAAGCTGCTCGATCTGAACGGTGATGCAGGCCATGTACAGCAAATCGTTCAGGATAGCTTCCACCTTCTCGTATTCGCGGATCACGGTGGGGAGCTTGAGCACCCGGTCGAAGTAGAAACCCTCGTGGATGGAAACCTGGACCTTGGATCCCTCACGCTTTTGATCGACCATGGCGGGGCTTCTCCTTCCGAAGCACAAAACCGCTTGTGAGTCCTCGACTTTTCCGATTTTCCACAAATGATAAACTTATCATATCCTCGATGCATTTTCAACGACGTTGGCTGGTTCCCCCACGGATTTCAAATCCCGCCTTTTTCTTTCGTAGGAGATTCTTTCCCGTCGAATCCCAGGATGGGCCATCCCCTGTGGTTCGCCATCTTCCTCAAGGGGCCCGTGGGCTCCACAGCATAGGCGTGGCCCACCAGGGAAAGCAGGGGAATGTCCGACTGGTGGTTGCCGTAGGCATGGGAGCGGGACAGGTCGATTCCTTCCCGGGCCGCGAATTCCCGGGCTTGGCGGGCCTTGTTTGCATCTATGCAGATGCCGTCCGTGGTCCTGCCGGTCAACAGCCCGTCCGCGCCCACTTCCAGGTTGGAGCATAGGAGATGATTGATGCCCAGGTCCTTGATCACGGCGAGGAGCATGTACCGCATGGACCCGGAGATGAGCACCGTGACGTGGCCCTGTTCCTGGTGGTCACGGAGCCTCTGGAGGAGGCCCGGGGCCAGGCGGGGTTTCAACTGGTCGAAATAGAACTCGCACACCCCGTCCTCGAAAGGGGCCAGGGGCTTTCCCCGGTAAAAAGTCATGAGCCGGGACGCGATGAAGGTTTCGGAAACAAGGTGCCGGCGGAAAAGGGCATTCAAGGCCAGGGCCTTGGTGACGTATCCCAGGGAGAGGAACCCCATGTCCCAAAGGAAGCGCAGGCCCATGGAGGCGCTGTCCGTGGCCAGGAGCGTCTTGTCGAAGTCGAAGAATGCGGCGATTTTTCTTTTTTCCAAGGCTCAATCCTCGAACCAGGCGGTTTCCATGTCCACGGTCAGGGCCTCGCCGTCTGTCAGGCGCGTGGCCAGACCCTCGATTTTGGGCAGCTCATAGGCAAAGAAGTAGCGCATGGTCAGAAGCTTGCCCTGGTAGAAATTCCGGTCCGCCTTGCTCTTGGCAACCGCCAGCCCCCGGGCGGCGGCCATGCCGGAAATCAGCCACTGCCAGGCCACAGCCACCTGACCGAACATCTCCAGGAAAAGCGCCGCGTCCGCGAGATACGCCTCGGCTCCCTTTTCCCCGGCCACGCCCACGAGATGGAGAATCACTTCCTCCACCCGTTTCATGGCCAGGACCAGGCGTTCCCCGGACTGGCAGGTTTCCGGGAATTCTTCCGCCTTTTTCGCGTCGGCCGCCAGCGTTTCGGCGAACAGGCTCAAGGCTTTTCCCTCCTGCATGACCACCTTGCGGCCCAACAGGTCCATGCCCTGGATGCCCGTGGTGCCTTCGTGGATGGGGTGGATGCGCATGTCCCGGAAGTAGCGTTCCACCGGGAAGTCGTCGCAGTACCCATAGCCCCCCAGGCACTGGATGGCCGCGCTGGTGGCGAGCACTCCCATTTCCGAGGGAAAGGTTTTCGCCACCGGGGTGAGGATTTCCAGGAGCAGATGGTATCTTTCCTTTTCCTCGCCCTGGGTGACGGAAACAAGGTCGCTGTACCGGCAGCACTGGAGGATCAGGGAAAGGGCGCCCTCCACCACGGAACGCTGGAAAAGGAGCATGCGGCGAATATCCGCGTGCTCGATGATGGGCACGGGCGGCGACAGGGGGTCGCGGTTCCCCATCTTCCTGCTCTGGGTCCTGGACCGGGTGTATTCCAGGGCCTGGCAATAGGCGGCCGAGGCGATGCCCGTGGCACCCATGCCCACGCCCAGGCGGGCCTCGTTCATCATCTGGAACATGTGAACAAGACCCCTGTGGGGTTCGCCCACCAGGAAGCCCCGGCAATTGTCGTGATCGCCGATGGCCAGCTCGGTCAGGGGTGTGCCCCGGTATCCCATCTTGTGGTAGACCTGGGTGCAGATGAGGTCGTTTTCCACCAGCTTCCCGCCCTCGGGCCTCAGCTTGGGCACCACGAAAAGGCTGATGCCCTTGACCCCGGGCGGGCCGCCGGGGATCTTGGCCAGCATGAGGTGGACCACGTTCTCCACCGCATCATGGTCTCCGGCGGAAATGAAGATCTTGCGGCCCCGAATCCGGTAATAACCCTGGCCGGAATCCACGGCCTCGGTGGTGATGTCCGAAAGCGAGCTTCCGGCGTCGGGCTCGGTGAGGGCCATGGTGCCCTGCCATTTTCCGGCCATCATGGGGGGGAGATAGGTCTCGGCCAGTTCCGGGCTGCCAAAGGAGAGGATGAGGTGCGCCGCGCCTGTGGAGAGTTCCGGGAATACGGCTGCGGAGTAGTTGGCCGCCGAGAAGATGAACTGGCAGGCCATGGCCAGGGTGATGGGCAGTTCCTGGCCCCCGTGCTCCTCGGGAAAGGGCGCTCCGATCCAGCCGCCCTCGCCGGACTCGGCCATGAACCGGGCCACCACGGGGTGCACCCGTACTTTTCCGTTCTCCAGGTGGGGCGGGATTGCGTCCATTTCCTCGCAGGCGGGCCAGATGAGGTCCTTCCCCATGCGGAGCGCCTCGTCCAGCACCAGATCGAACATCTTCCGGTTGTGTGTGGCGAACCGCTCGTACTGGGTAATTTCCTGAATGTTCAGGGCCTCGAAAAGCGTGAACCGGAGATTCCTTTTGCTCAAGAAACGTTCCGCCACCGTATGCCTCCTTATGCAAGTTTGCTGGCCCTGCAACAAGCCGTCATCCCGGCGAAGGCCGGGATCCAGGATTTTTCTAACGCACGGAAAAAATGGATTCCGGCCTTCGCCGGAATGACGGCTTTGGTAAACTCCTGACTTATTGCAGGGTCATCAGTTTGTGAGAATCAAAGCATCCGTGTTCGGTTTTTTTCACCGTTTGGATTGCCAGCTATCCCCGCCCGGCCGGATGAGTCATGCCCGCGATGCACAGGGCCTGGTTCCGGTCCTCCAGGCGGACGGCCTGCTCCAGGGTGCAGCCTCCCAGGTTTGCGTTCAAGGCTTCCTTGGTGACCCGAAGTCCCAGGGGCGATTTGCTCGCCATGACCTGGGCCATGGTCATGGCCTGGTTCATGAGTTCCTCCCCGGCCACGATCTCCTGAACCAGGCCGATGCGCAGGGCCTCGTCCGCGCTGAACACATCGCCGGTGTAGAGGTGCCTGGCTGCGTTGCCCATGCCCACGATCCGGGGGAACAGCCAGGAGGAGCCCAGGTCCGCGCCGCCCACCCCGATGTTGATGAAGGCGGCGGAAAACCGGGCCGTGGGGGATGCCAGGCGAATGTCCGAGGCCAGGGCAAAGGAGAACCCCGCCCCGGCTGCCGGGCCGTTCACCGCGGCGATCACGGGCTGGGGAATGGCCCGCAGCAGCAGGATGAGGTCCGAGTAGGTCCGCTGGAGCCGGTAGGACTCTTCCGGGTTCCGGCCCTCGGGCGGCCCCAGGACCTTGGGGTCCCGGATATCCAACCCCGAGCAGAACCCCCGCCCCGCGCCCGTGATCACCAGGACCCGGGTATCGAAATCCAGGACCAGGGATTTTAAGGCGTCCTCCAGCTCGTTCTGCATGGGAAAGTGGACGGCGTTCAGGCAGTCGGGCCGGTTCAGGGTAAGGACCGCAACAGGTCCCTGACGCTCCAGGCGGATGAAGGAGTATTCCATGGCTCAGCCTTTCGTGGGCGCGTTATCCTTGATGGCCCTGCAAAAAGTCGTCATCCCGGCGAAGGCCGGGATCCAGGGCCTTTTTGTAACGTACGGAAAAAATTGGATTCCGGCCTTCGCCGGAGACGGCTTTGGTAGATTTTGGGCTTACTGCATGACCATCATCCTTGTATGGTAAAGTCCGGGAAGCTGGCCCGGCACTCCTCGATTTCCTCGCGGCTCATCCAGGACTCCGACAGGTCGTCCGCAAAACCGGTCCCGATCTTCACGGTCTTGTCCTTCCACAGGGGGTTGTAGGGCAAAAGCGAGATTTCTGCTAGGCCGATCCCCCGGAGGAAGTCCGCCACGGCCAGGAGGTTTTCCTTGTCAGCCGTGTATCCCGGCACCAGGGGCACCCGGGCCAGGATGGACGGGCCTCCCTGGCGGGAAAATTCCGCCAGACGCCGAAAGTTTTCCAGGATGGTCCGGTTGGGAACGCCGCACGCCTGGCTGTGCCTTTTCGGGTTCATGATTTTGAGATCCATGTAGATGGCGTCCAGGTGGGGCAGGAGCTTTTCGGAAAACCGGCGGAAGTCGAACAGGCCGCAGGTTTCCAGGAGCACGTGGACGCCCTTTTCCCGTAAGGAGCGGGCCAGGTCCCCGGCCAGATCCATGTGCAGGGTGGGTTCCCCGCCCGAAAGGGTCGCCCCGCCGCCTGAGGCCTGGAAAAAGGGCAGATCCTTTTCCACCTCTCCCGCGATTTCGGAAACCCCCATCTTCCGGCCTACCCGGGAAAGGGCGCCCGAGGGGCAGGATTCCTCGCAGGCAAAACAGAGGGTGCATCGTTCCCGGTCCACGTACCCCGGGTTTTCCCGGGACAGGGCGTTTTCCCCGCACACGGAAAGGCAGGTCCCGCAGTCCACGCATAGAGCCTGGTCAAAGGAAATTTCCTGACGCGGGTTTTTGCTCTCCGGGTTGTGGCACCAGGCGCAGGAAAGAGGGCATCCCTTGAAGAACACCACCGTCCGGATGCCCGGACCGTCGTCCAGGGAATTCCCCTTGATCTCCAGGATCAGGGGCGGTTTGTCGACCATGATTTTCAGATTCCGTACTGGGCGCGCTCGATGAGTTCAAGCTGCATGTCCCGGTTCAAGGTGACGAAATAGGCGTTGTACCCGGAGATACGCACCAACAGGTTCCGGTAGTTTTCCGGATGCGCCATGGCGTCCTTCAGCATGGCCGAGGTCACCACGTTCATCTGCATCTGCATGCCCCCCAGCCCGAAATAGGCGGATACGTAGGAGCGCATATTGTCCACCACGCGCTCGTGGGAGTCACCCCCGCCGGGCACCACTTTCACGTTGAAGGCGATGTTGTTGTTCAGGAGTTCGGGCGGCAGGCTGGCCACGTCCCGGATGTTGTCCAGGAGGTTGGCCGAGGCGTGGGGCTGGGGCGTGAGCCCGGGAGTGAAGGCCTTGCGGGCGAGCCTCCCCGAGGGCAAGGCTCCAGCGAGGCCGCCAAAGGCCACGTGGTTGGACATGGACCAGAACCCGGCTGTGTAGGGTCCGCCCCGGTAGTTCACATGACCGCCGTAGGTGTCGTGGGCGAATTTCGCCACCCGCTTGGCCATGTCCACGGCCTCTTCACTTCCCGAGCCGAACAGGGGGACCTTGTTTTGCACCAGGGCGTGGATGGCGGGGTATCCCTCGAAATTCACGTCCACGGCTTTTTTCAGCTGGCTCATGGACACGCGCCCCTGTTCATACACCAGCTTTTTCATGGCCATGAGGGAATCCGTCACGTCCGCGAGTCCGATGACCGCCGCGCCCGAGCTGTTGTACCGCGCGCCGCCTCGGGTCACGTCCCGGCCCTTTTCCACGGTGCCCTGGATGACGGACGAGAGGAGCGGCGTGGGCCGGATATCCTGGTGAGCCAGGCCCAGGAGATTGTTGTATTCCACGGACTGGTCGATGAGGAATTCGAACTGGCGGCAAAAGGAGTCGAAGAACTGGTCAAAGGTGGAGAGATCTCCGTTTTCCGCGCTCCCGGTCTCGGGGCCCACCTTCCATTCCATGAGGGGGTGGCGGCCGTTGTTCATGGCCATTTCCAGGGCAGCCACCATGTTCATCATCATGCAGTTGGTGTGGCCGATGTGTGCGCCCGAAAGCGTGGGCTCCACGCAGCCCGTGGCGGACCAGTTGCGAAGGTCGGCAGGATCGTAGCCAAATTCCGCCAGGGAATCGAAAACCGCCAGGTCGTTGTGGAGCGACGGTGTGGCGGCCGTGATGTAGTTCACCTCGCACAGGCGGGTGAGAAAGGCGGCGCTGTTGACCTCCGGGTGAAACCGGGCGTTCACGTTGGGGTCGCGCAGGCCCAGCATCTCCGTGACCTTCAAAAACACGTAGGTCATGTCGCAGACCGCGTCTTTGCCCTCGGGCGTCACGCCGCCCAGGGTGATGGCCTGGTCCGAGGAACTCCCGCCGAACAGGTAGTTGCCTATGTCCGGCACCAGGGGCAGGTGGTCGGTGAGGCGCATGAACAGGCAGCCGATGAGTTCAATGGCTTCCCGTACGTAGGCCTGCTTGGCTTCAGGGTCCTTGATATCCTTGGCTCCGGCCAGGAACCAGGGTTGGAGCCACTGGTCCAGGCGGCCCATGGAGAGGCCTGCGTTGGTGTTCTCCATGTGCAGGCCGATCCAGGCGATCCAGATGCACTGGACCGCATCGAACAAGGTTTCGCAGGGATATTCCGGCACCCGGGCGCAGGTTTTTGCCATATGCAACAACTCCGCCTTGCGGGTGGGGTCGTTTTCGTGCCGTGCCTGACGCCGGGCCTCCAGGGAAAGGTTTTTGGCATAGGCCACCAGGCCCTCCAGGGCCATGGCCATGGCCTTTAAGGTGTTGCGTTTGTCCCGGTCCGCCCCGGGGTCTGCGGCAAGTTCCTCCTCCATCTCCCGGATGAGCCCCCGGGCCCCCAGGGTCATGAGGCGGGGGAAGTCCGGGATGGTGTGGGAAAGAGCGGCGGTCTTCCACAGGAAATAGACCGCGAACCGTTCGTCCAGGCGCTGGCACAGGGGTTCGCCGTACTTGTCCCGGACCCATTCCCGGAAGTTCCGTTTGGCCCAGAACGGGAAGACCTCGTGGTGGAGCACCTGGATCGTCTCGTCCGAGATGGCGTAGGGGTTCAGCTCCCGGTGGGGCACGGACAGGAGTTCGCCCCAGATCATGGTGCCGTGGGAATCCGGGTAAATGACCACCCCGATTTCTTTGTCCGTGGTGGTCCCGGCCAACAGGTCGCCGGCCCGGATGATGGGCCGGCGGTTCTTCATGAGATAGGCGAACGCCCTGGCCTGGCGGAGTTCCGGCACCCAGGGCTCGCCGTTCCCCTTGGTCTCGAACCCGAATTCCCGGAACCATTCCGTGAGCAGCCTGGGCCGCTCGGCGGAGACTTCCGGGCTCTGGGTGAAATGGATATCCAGGAACCGGGCCAGGCGGGGGAAGTCATCCAGGCCGTATTCGGGCAGATAGGGATCATCGAGGACCTTCACCCCCGGGTCCCGGGACGGGGCCGAGAGCCGGGCGGCGCGGCGAGCCGCGTCCGGGCCCAGGTCCTCGGCGGCGTCCGGGGCACATAGTTTTGCGGCCTCCCGGTTTTCCCGCTTCTTGTCCTCCATCATTTTCACATGGCGCTTGCCCATGAGGAGCGACACGAGAAAATTGAACAGGTTGGCGTAGGTGAGGTTGCCCTGGATGCGCACCCGGCTCTTGAGGAGCATGTTCAGCACTTCGTTGGGCGTGGCGGAGAGCATTTCCAGGATGGCCTTGTCATCCCGGAAGATCATCACCGTGTCCGCAGCCTTGGGCACCTGGCCCACGGCCCGGGCCCGGCCCTTGGAAAGGATCAGCCCGGCGGTCACGCTTCCGCTTTCCGTGGTGAATCCCAGAGAGCATTCCAGGGGCCCGTCGGCAGAGAACAGGTAACGGCGCTTGGCCGGGTTCACGGTGAGGCTCGTGGCCATGGCCTTTAAGAGGCCGATGGCGAGGTAGTGAACAGGGGATGACTTCATGGCCGGTCCTCAATATCCCTTGGGAAGGGTCCAGGGCGGGGTCCACCCGCCGAAGGCGCGTTCCAGTTCCATGGCCACCGCAATGGTCCGGTGGTCCTTTTCCGGCGGGCCCGCCACCTGGATGCCCAGGGGGAGCCCGTTTCTCGTCACGCCCAGGGGCACCTGGGTGACCGGGAAACCCATGACGTTCATGATGGCCGTGTGGTTCCAGTGCACCACCTGGACCAGGGGCACGTGGTGGGGCGGGGCGGGCTGGCTGTAGGAGGGGTAGAGGATCACCCCGTTGTCCCCCATGAGTTCCAAAAGTTGTTCCTTGAGGAGCCGCCCCTCCCGGAGAAAGCGTTTCATGGGCAGGGGAGCCTTTTCCACCAGGGCAAGAAGGATGGCCGGGAGGGTGTGGGGCGACCGGCCCAGGGCCCAGTCCGCCAGAAGGCCCAGGGGCCGCACGGGACGCCGGGCGGTGAGGAGTTCCCCGAAGGGGGTCTGGTCCACGCTCTTCAGCATGGCTGTCCAGATGGCCAGGGAATGGCGAAGCCGGTCCACCCGGGCGTTCACCACACGGGCGCCCCGGTCCGCCAGGGCCCGGGCGCAGCGTTCCTGGGCATCCAGAAGGCGCGCGTCCACCGGGGTGCTCCCGTTTCCCGGGATGCTCACCACGGTGAGATCACGGAGGTTCACCTCTCCCGGGTCGCCCAGGGGCATGGCCCGGCACTCGGTGTCCACGCCGTCGGGCCCGGCCAGCACCCGGAGCAGGGGCATGAGATCCTCGGCCCGGCGGCACAGGGGGCCCGTGGTGGTGAAGAAGGAGAGTTCGTTTTCCGGGCAGGGGTGCTGGCCCGTGTTGGGCACCAGGCCGCCCGTGGGCTTGTGGCCGAACACGCCGTTGAAGAACGCGGGCATGCGGATGGATCCGCCCACGTCCGAGCCCAGGCCAAAGGGAGAGGCCCCCGAGCCGACAATGGAACCCTCGCCCCCGGAACTTCCCCCAGCGATACGCCGGGGATCGTAGGCGTTATTCGTGACCCCGTACACCCGGTTCCCGGACTCCATCCACATGCAGAGTTCCGAGGTGTTGGTGAGCCCCAGGCAGATGGCCCCGGCCGCCTTGATACGGGCCACGGTGGGCGCATCAATGGCTGCTGGTTTTCCTTGCCGGGCCACCAGCCCCGAGGTGTTGGGAAGCCCCGCAAAGGCGAAGCTCTCCTTGATGGTGCAGGGAACGCCATGAAAGGGAGGGCAGGCGTCCGGGCCATGGGCGGCCAGGAAGGCGTCCGCAGCCCGGGCTTCCTCCATGGCTTTTTCCAGCCGGGGAACCACCACGGCGTTTAAGCGGGGATTGGCGGCCCTGAGCCTTTCGGCATGGACCTTGACCGTCTGCT
The DNA here is from genome assembly GCA_018829095.1 of Pseudomonadota bacterium. GTDB lineage: Bacteria > Desulfobacterota > Desulfobacteria > Desulfobacterales > Desulfatibacillaceae > JAHJUF01. The sequence goes on from JAHJUF010000072.1 coordinate 17,880, forward strand.
CGCTGGTGATTTCGCCTTGCCGTATTTTTTTGGCCAGGGCTGTGGCGGGAAGGGTGAGGAGGGGATTCATGGAATGATGTCTTTCCAGGGCGCGCCGGGTTAGGGTTTTGTTTTTGTTTTTTTTGCTTCAAGCCGGGCCGCCAGGTGCCCGATGGCCCGCCAGTCCAGTCCCAGAAGCCGCGCGGCCTGACGGTCCACGGCCCAGGGGTCCTGGCCAGCCAGGATTTGGTTGGGCGCAGGGTCCAGCACCGGGCCCCCCAGATGGTATTCCGCCAGGCCCACGGTGGCGTCCATCACCGTGAAATCCGGGATGCGGTATCGATTCAGGTCCGCCACGGCATCCTGCATCCGGCCGTGGAAAGCGGCCTTTTTCCAGGTTCCCCAGCGGCCGGAGTAGAACTTGGGCGGGGCCAGACCCATCATGTTTTTCAGGGTCCCCGTGATTCCCGCCAGGGAATGGGCTTTCAATACAGGTACGGAAATCAGGAAATGGTTGAAAGCCACCTGGGGCAGGTGCATCTCCGGGAAAACCTGGCAGCCTTCGTTTTTCATCCTCATGAGGGGCTGGGTGTTCAGGTCCATAAGCTCCACCCCCAGTTCGGACGCCATCCGGGTGTACCCCAGGCTGTCAAAAATTTCCATGGTTTCCAGGCTGGGGTCGCCGGTGCCCTCGGCCACCACCACCCGGACGTCCGAGTGTTGGCGCACGTAACGGATCACGGCCTCGCAAAGAGCCGGGGGGGTGGTGACGGGAAAAGGGGAGTCGTTCACCAGGTTGGGCTTGATCATGACCGGGCCGCAGCCGGCCAGGGCCCCGGGGGCTCCGGCCCGATCCATGGCCAGAGCCACGGTTTCCTCGTACCCCGTGAAATCCACGGAAACACAGGCCTTGGGATTTCTGGACGGCATGGTCATCCCCCGGTGGGTCGGCGGCTGTCCATGGCCCGGTGCCGGGCCAGGAGGAAAAGGGGAAAGGCAAAGGCAAGGGACACCACCAGGGTGGCGGCCATGTAGATCCAG